>JANQHT010000008.1 GCA_028282545.1 Spirochaetales bacterium | reverse complement strand
CGCATCAATGCCGTCTGATGCGCCGTTCTTTTGAACGAGAGTGAGATTTGCATAGGTATGTTTTCCAGAATCGAAAGAGTCTTTGAGAAGATTTTCTCCGTTTTCCTGGCCGTGCAGCTTTCTTGCCTGATTTTCATCACGATTCTGATGTTCGGTCAGGTATTGGCGAGGGAGGTGTTCAATTTCGGTGTCCAATGGATCTACGAACTATCTTGCATGCTCCAGGTCACTATGGTCTGGTTGGGATTACCGGCATTGTTGTACAGGGGAGAGAACATCCGAATTTCCATCGTCTACAACGTCGTGCCCGATGTCGCAAAAACAATACTCGACATCGTGAAGTACATCGTGGTCGTCGGCAGTGTCGCTATGATGACCTACGGTTACGTTCTGTACATCGACACGCTGGCGTTTACCAAGAGTCCCGCTCTCAGAATGCCGAATTACCTGTTCTACGGTGCGTTTCCCTTTGGAATCCTGATGATCATACTCGTCCTGATTTTTCGCACGCCCGCGATGCTCAATGTAAAACGCTCGGAGCGTGACGGAGAGGAGGTGGAAGCGTGAGCGGTTACATCGTTCTGGCCATGTTCTTCGGACTGCTGTTTCTCGGCGTTCCGGTCGCCTATTCATTGATTTTTTCGTCCGGACTGTACTTGCTGCTCTCCGATATGTCGCTGCTGACCATGACCCAACGCATGGGAGGGGCACTCAATTCCATTACGTTGCTGTCGGTTCCGACGTTCATCTTCGCCGGTTGGATCATGAATAACGGCGGTCTGACAAAAGCGCTCTTCGATTCAGTGAATACCACGAGGGTGTGCAAGCGCCGTGGCGGCTTAGGGTACGTCAATGTTATTGCCAGCCTTATCTTTGCCGGGATGTCCGGTGCCGCCTTAGCCGATTTGGGCGGATTGGGAAACATCGAAATGCAGGCCATGAGGGAGAACGGTTATTCGGACGAGGATTCTCTTGGAATCACCGTCGCGTCGTCGGCTATTGGACCGATATTCCCGCCTAGTATCCCGCTGTTGATTTTTGCTCTGATTGCATCTGTTTCGGGCATCAAAATACTCCTTGCAGGTATCATTCCCGGGATTATCCTGGCCATATCCCTCATCGTGATAATCAGTATCCACGCCAGGAGGAGAAATTATCCCCGGGGCAATATCGGAATCTCAAAAGAGGAGAAGCTGAAGATACAGCTTAGAAGTATCCCGGCAATGCTCGCGCCGATCATTCTCCTCGGCGGATTGTTTACCGGTCTGTATAGCCCTTCGGAGCTGGCCTGTGTCGCGGTGGTCTATTCGATGCTGATCGGTTTCACTTTCTACCGAGGGTTGAACCGGTCAAGTTTCATCCACGCGGCCAAAGAGACCACCAGCATGATATCAAATACTCTGTTCATTCTGGCTGGAGCAACGGTATTCGCTTTTGTGCTGACCATTGAACAGATACCTCAGTCGCTAAAGGGAGTGCTGGTGGCCGTTACCAACAGTAAGGTGCTGTTGATAATCGTGGTGAATCTGATCCTCTTGGTTATCGGTATGGTCCTGGATACCGGTACGGCTATTCTTGTCTTCACTCCAATGATTCTTCCCCTCTTAACGTCGCTGGGTATGGATCCGCTCCAGGTGGGTATTTTTGTATGTTTGAATCTGGTCATCGGTCTGTACACGCCGCCTTTCGGAGTCTGCCTGTTCATGGCGTCGACGATGTCGAAGAAACCGTTGGAAGGAGTCATCAAGGCCGTTGCGCCGTATTACATTCCAATGTTCATCACCTTGATGCTCGTTTCCTTCTGGCCTTCCCTGAGCCTGTGGCTCCCGTCGTTGTTGGTTCGGTAAGAATGTTCGATTACGAAAGGACTTGAAGCGGCAACGGTATGGATATGAGCACCACGTTACGATCATACCTCTACGTTCCCTGCGACAAGGCTCGAATGATCGATAAATCCCTAATCCTTGACAGCGATGCCGTCATCTTCGATCTGGAAGACGCCGTTGCGGGCAGTCGCAAACAAATCGCCAGGGAAAACTTGGTTTCCAGGACGACGGCCATCAAGGCATCAAATAAACCGACCCTTGTACGCGTCAACGGTGTCGATAGTCCGTTCTTTTCAGAGGATCTGGCGGCGTGCCTGGAGGTCGGTGTGTGGGGTATCGTCGTTCCGAAGGCCGATGCCGACGCGTTGCGATACGTCGACAAGGAGATCTCATCGTCCACCTCCCGGAACCGGGATATACGGATCATTCCCTTGATCGAAACGGCCTACGCCCTGGAAACGATATCGGAAATCGTGACGGTATCGGACCGCATTGCCGCGGCTCAATTTGGTGCCGAAGACTTCACGGACGACCTGGGAATCGAACGAACTGTTGCTGGAGACGAGATCTCCTACGCGCGAAATCGGTTTGCCATCGCCTGTAGGGGACGAGGAAAAGGTGCTGTTGATACACCTTGTACCGATTTTCATGACAGCGATACCTTGTTGCGCGACATACATCGGGCCAGAGCGGCCGGTATGACTGGTAAAACGTGCATTCATCCTTCACAGATTGCCGTCGTGAATGACGCCTTTCTTCCATCCGAAAAAGAGGTGATCGAATCCTCACACATATGGGAGCTCTGGAAATCGGCGGTGAGCGCCGGTGACGGCACGGTCGTTTACCATGGAAAAATGATCGACAGACCGATCGCCATGCGGGCTGAACGAGTCGTCAATATCGCCAAGCGACACGGCTTGACCCTTTCCCCGGACTCTCAGTATTACCAGGCACAAACAAGAACAAGCGGGTACGACAATGGGACCACGTAAGAAGAAAACCTACGAATACGTCATCGATATGATCAAGGAGATGCTAATTCAGAACCAGCTTGTGGAAGGCCAAAAACTGCCGAACCAAGTTGAGTTTGCCCGACAGTTGGAAGTGAGCCGGCTGAGCCTTCGGGAAGCCCTAAAGAGTCTTGAATCCATGGGCGTGGTTGAGCAAAAGCCGAAAACCGGGACCATTATCATTTCCGCCGATCCCAGCAAATGGAACGAACCGGCCATTCCGCCGCTGCTATCCGATTCCGAAGCAACGTATGAACTCATCGAAGCCAGAAGGATCATCGAGGTGGTAATGGCCACCCAGGCCGCGGAGAACATTACCGACGATCAACTGGAAACCCTCGAGAAGATCATCACGAAGATGATGATCGCCAGGAACGCCGATGATCACAAGGAATACAGCAAAGTCGACCTGGACTTTCACATTGTCATTGCCAATGCGGCCAACAATCGATATCTGCTCAACATGTACATGGCGACGATATCGCTAATGGAAGAACTAATCCAGGAAATCAATGAGTACATCCCACAGATCAAGGACGACTCGATTAAAACCCACAAGAAAATCTTTGAAGCCCTGAGGAAACGGGACAAGAAAGAAGTCGGTAAGTGGATGGATATTCATATCAGCCGGGTGGCTCAATATTACGAGGAATACATATCCAACCAACCCACGAATCTCGGTATCCGATAGAGCGTGATGAGAGATATCGGATAAGGAGCGCGGTTCTGAACACGAAGACAACGATAGCAGAAATCATCGAGCAATCGCGGCACGCGCAGTCTTTGATTGAGGATTACACCCAGCAACAGGTTGATCGTCTTGTTGCCGCCATCGGTCGGCAAGGTGTGCAGCACGACGTGATGACCAGAATCGCCGAGTTCGGTCAGGAGGAAACCAAACTCGGAACGGTCGAAGGAAAATACAACAAGATGTCGTTCAAGATCCGCGGGATCCTGAGGGATATGAAGGGCGAGAGAACTGTCGGGATAATTGACGAAGATCCGGAACGGGGAATCGTCAAAATCGCCAAGCCGCTTGGTGTCATCGGCGCATTGGTTCCCTGCACCAATCCGTGCGTCACGCCGTTTCTCAAAACCATGTGGGCCATAAAAAGCCGGAACAGCATCGTATTTTGCCCCCATCCCAGGTCAAAAGCGACAAATTCCCTGGTGTGTGGGATCATCAGGGAAGTTCTTAAGGGCCACGGTGCGCCGGAAGACCTGGTACTTTGCATCGAAGAACCCACCGTTGAACTGAGCAAGGAGCTGATGGCGCGCTGCGACACCGTCGTGGCCACCGGCGGCGGCGCCATGGTCCGTGCCGCGTACAGTTCCGGAACGCCTTCCTTCGGTGTGGGCGTCGGGAATGCCGTGGTTATCGTTGACGAAACTGCGGACCTGGAAGAATACGCCGACGATCTCGCCAAGAGTCAACAAAACGATAACTCCACTGGATGCTCCACCGAAAACGCCATCATTCTGAAGGATGACATCTACACCGAAATGTTGGGTCTCCTTGTTGAGAGGGGAGGCTACGTTGTTGAGGGTGGCGACAAGGAGAAGCTGGCGGCCACTCTTTGGAAAGACGGCGCCCTGAACCGGGATATTGTCGGCCAATCGGCGTCCCGCATCGCCCGGATGGCGGGCATAGATATGGAAGGTCCGTGCCGTTTTCTATTGGTACCCGAAACCGACACCGGTTCCAGTTGCCGATTCGCCACGGAGAAACTCTCACCGGTTTTAACCGTCTACCGTTACCGTGAATTCCGCGACGCTATCAAAATGCTTAATTCGATTCAGTCCCATTGCGGAAGCGGTCATTCCTGCGGAATCCACTCCCGAGATGAGGAGAGGATTGCGGCGGTGGCTGCTCAATCGAGAACTTCCCGCGTGATGGTCCGTCAATCCACCGGCCTGGCCAACGCCGGATCTTGGTCCAACGGAATGCCGGTTACGGCGACCCTCGGTTGCGGCTCATGGGGCGGAAACAGCATATCCGAGAATGTCAATCACCGGTTTTTTTATAACGTCACCTGGGTGTCCTACAAAACCGAAGAGAGAGTCGTACCCGATGAGGAGCTGTTCTCAGACGCCCCGGCCGAGAATCTCGCCTGAAGAGACTCTCGGAGATGTACGCCAACCGATTCAGAAACAGGTACGGAGGTAATACATATGGAATACAATAATCGCGGAGCATCAGAGGAACGTCACAGGCTGATCATCCTGACCGACATGGAAAACGAGCCGGACGACTCACAGACAATGGTACATCTCCTGATGTATGCCAATGAAATCGATATCGAGGGCTTGATTGCCGTTGGTTCGAGATGGCTTCCGAACAATACGTTTCCGGAATCGATCCATGATCGTGTCAAAGCGTACGGTATAGTGCGTCCCAATCTGATGTTGCACGCCCCGGGATGGCCAACGGAAGAGGATCTGCTCTCCAGAATCGCAGCCGGACAGATTGGTTACGGCATGGAGGGAGTTGGCGATGGACGCAACACATCGGGATCCGAGTTGATAACTCGGGCTGTGGACAAAGAAGACCCCCGGCCCATATGGTTCGCGATCAATGCCGGATCAAATACTTTGGCTCAGGCACTGTGGGATGTACGGGCCAACCGCTCCGAAGAGGACCTTAATGCCTTCATCTCCAAGATTCGCGTCTATGATGACTCCGGTCAGGACAATTCCGGTGCTTGGATGGCCCACACGTTCCCGAATCTCTTCTATATACGCAGTCGGTCTCAGATTTTTGGTTTGTTCGGACCGGGCTGGAAAACGGGTCCTCAGCCCTGGGCACCCCTCAACCAGTATAGCTGGATAGAGAAAAACATCAGAACGGGGCATGGTATTTTGGGAGCCCTGTACCCTCAGCGTCTCTGGATTGAGCCTCCTTGGAACGCCATTGCCACACCGGAACGAAACGACGAGGAAGTAAAGAAAGTCCATATGTTTATGGAGGGTGGTGGGACCGGAACGTGGATCGGCTTGGTCAACAAAGGACTCTTCGTTCCCGAAGAAATTTCCTGGGGCGGCTGGGGGGGACGTTTGAACTGGGAGAAGGAACAGGTTCCCGCCGGTCAGATGGGCGTGAGCGAACTCGAGGAAGAGTATCACCCATACGCCATGTATCCCCAGGCCGCCGATGACTCATGGACCTATGGCGATCCGGAACAGGTAATGCACTCGTTCTCGGGCGTTGATGGGGAGATCTCGTACACGGCCCGGGATTTTGCACCGATGTGGCGATGGCGGGATGCCTATACCAATGATTTCAAAGCTCGGATGGATTGGTGCGTAGCCGGATTCTGCCAGGCGAATCATAATCCCGTCGCCGCTTTTATGGGGGATACCAACCGTACCGTGTGCCGGTTAACCGCGGATGCCGGCGAGAGATTCCCTCTTGATGCTTCGGATTCCAGCGATCCTGATCAGGATCCGATCACCTTCAAATGGCACGTCTACCCTGAACCGGGCACCTACCCGGGAGACGTTGTAATAGAAAAGTCGGATGCAGCCGTCGCGGAAGTAGCCATCCCCGACGATGCGGCTGGAACCCAGATACACATCATTCTGGAAGTGACCGATCAAAGCCCCATCGCTCCGTTGACGGCCTACAGACGAATCGTCGTGGATGTGAACACGTGATACACAAGAAAAACGACGGTTTGTTTTGCACCATGAGGTATCTGAGATGAAAACCGTAACGGCCATCTACACCGGTCCGGCATTGATCGAGCCACTTTCCAATTACTTCGCCGACCGGTTTCCCGAACATCGCCTGACAAATGTCCTTGACGACAGCCTCATTCAGTCGGTGATTCGAGCCGGGAAGATGACGAAAGAAGTCCTCAGGAAGATCTACGGAATCTGTAGGGAAGCCCAGGCGTCAGGATCCGATCTGATCTTCCAGACGTGCTCTTCGGTGGGAAAATCCGCGGAGATTATCCAACACTTCATGGATATTCCCATTCTGCGAATTGATCGGCCCATGGCGGAAAGTGCCGTCCGGAACTATTCCACGATTGCCGTACTCGCAACGTTGCCGACAACTCTGGAACCGACGATGGATCTGGTTCGAGTTGTCGCCGAGGAGCAGGGAAAAAAAATCCAGCTAATAAACGGTCTGGCCCAGGGTGCCTTCCATGCGTTGAGTTCCGGCGATGCCGAATTACACGACCTCAAAATTCTGAATACCGCCAAAGCACTGGTGGATTCCTGTGATGCTATTATCCTGGCTCAAGGATCAATGGCTCGTATGGCCGATAGATTGACGGCTCTTGGTACGCCTGTTCTTGCCAGTCTTCAGTCCGGTACCGAGGCATTACGGCCCTATCTGGAGGATCCGTGATGACGCCGGATGTTACCGTGCTGCGAAAGATGGCCGCGCGTCTACGTTTAGACGTAATGGAAATGGTCTATGGGGTAAAAGACGGGCATCCCGGTCCGGCTTTCTCCATCGCGGACATCCCTACATGTATAAGACTCCCGGCAACGATGCCACCACCGGCAGTCTTGGAAATGGATTCGCAACGGCTCTGGGAATGGCCAAGGGACTGATGATCCGGGGGGTGGAAGCTCGGGTGTATGCCGTCGTCGGTGATGGGGAAATGAACGAAGGAATCGTCTGGGAGGCTATCGACGATGATCATCTCTTCCACAGTCAGCGGCCTCGCGGCTCTCGATCACTATACAGAGTTCAAAAGCGTGATGGACGAGACAGCGACCAGCGACCATCGATCAGAGCATCGCTGCGATCCGGAATGCCAGAGGGATCGTGACGATGCCTGCGGTAGTGGTAACCACCACCATCGTTCCGGCAAAATCGGCTTTTACCCCGTAACGGAGGGGGAGTACCGAGGTAAACACCGCCGTCGGCAGGCTGGACGCCACCAGTACCACCGTCCGGCTCATTCCGCTGAGACCGAACAGTTCGGCGCCGACCCATCCGCAGAGGAAACCTGCGACAAAACGCAGCGTTACCGCAGCAAAGAGGTGTCGATCGAAGTGAAACCGAGTCGAGCCCAGGGTAACGCCCAGAGTGAGAGCCGCCAGCGGTGTAGCAGCCGCTCCGCCAAAACTCGCGGTTTTCAGAATTACGTCGGGAAGTGGAATACGGAGAAACCGGAACGCAAACCCGAAGAAGATCGACCATAGGATTGGGGAATTCAATACGTCCAGTGCACCGCGGGCGCTTACCCCTCCGGTAATGATGACGAGTCCCAGGGTGAAGATATAGATCGTCTGAATCTGATCGTACACGACGATGAGATTCATCGCCGCCGCACCGCCCCACAGTTGCATCAGGGGAATGCCGAGAAACCCGGAGTTCATGAAGATTACGGGGGGAATCAGTCCCTTCGCGTCAACTCCCACCAACCGGCAGTACGCCCAGGCGAGCACCGTTAGGGAACCCACCACAAAGGTGGTGACCCCCGCCAGCTCGAGTACTGTTCCGTGGGATATATCGCTGGTATAGAGCGAGTGGAAGATGAGGAGAGGCATCAAAAAATCGACGATCACCTTCACGAGTGTGTCGTTGTTGAGCCGGTGGATACGGGTGAGAACGTAGCCGCCGACGGCGAGAGACAAAACGGGAAAAAGTAGAAGTGAAGAATCAAGGACCATAGCCGTTACTATAGTGGTTATTCGTCTTGTTCGGCGGGCGTTTTCGATCCCAATAGCGCCTGGAAGCTGGTGCGGCTACGCATTGGTAGCCTCCAGATTCGCTATCCGCACGATGTTGTACACCGCAGCAGTCATTAATCACGACCGTTCGTACCAGTTTGGATCCGCGGTGCTTCATTTTCCGCAGCGGCCCCACAGTCTTGCCCCACCCGAATATCTCTTTGACGCGATAGTCGAGACGTCCGACGCTTGTGGCGTTGTTCGGCAGTTCGGGGATTCCTCCTGAATAATGTCAACTCGGGGAAGGTCCTGCAGGACCTCCTAGTGGACGACGAGACGGGCGTAGACGTCCCCGGTTTGACCGTCCGAGGGGATCCGTTCGAGTGCGCGGACAATGCCCTCCGCATCTGTCCACGCGTCGGGGAGGACAAGCGACTCTCCCGGCGAAAACGTATACCGGTACGTTCCGAGGCGCTCCGTTTCGGCAAGGGCCCGCATCCCGACAGCCCGGTTTTGCGGCAGGAACTCGAAACTGAGAGCGGGCAGCCGCGTCGATACACCGGCGAGTACCGCGTCTTCACTCCCTTCGACATCGATCTTTACAAAATCGGGGACACCGAAGCGAGCGATCAACGTTTCCAGCGTCACTACTTCAATCTCCATCCGCCGTGAGAAGGCGTAGCGATCGAACCCGGGCGTAGCGGCCGCGGTTCGAACCCATCCTTCGCTTGTTGTGGCCAGCGTCGGGTTTTCCGGGCAAAGGTGAAGGGTCGTGGTGCCGTCGTGTTCCCCCACGCCGACGGGAAGAACGGTTACGTTCGACACCCGCCGGTAGCGATGCTGGAGTCTGCGCGCCAGGTCCGGCTGCGGTTCCAGCGCCACGACGCGGGCGCCCAGGGCGAGGAAGGCGTCCGTTCTGTCGCCCACGTGCGCGCCCACATCAAATGCGAGGCCGCCGGGCGGCACGAAGTGCCGGTAGAGGTTTTGCTTTGCTCTGGACTTCCAGAATCTCCACCGATATATGAACAGAGAGCGCAGGATACCGAACGTCGTTGGCACGCCTCCTAGTAGAACAGGCAATCGCGGAAGAGGAGCCCCATGGTGCCGCCCCTCCGTTCATGCTGAAAATTGCCGCTACGCGAGCGACGTCGAGATGCGGTCCATCGCCTCTTCCACGCGGTCACGGTCGTTAAAGGCGCTGATACGGATAAACCCCTCGCCGGCGGGACCAAACCCCGCCCCGGGAGTCACCACGACCCCGGCCCGGTTCAACAGATCATCAAAGAAATCCCACGAGGGCCGCCCGCCGTCGATCCAGACGTAGGGCGAGTTGATACCGCCGGTGCACGGGAACCCCAGCTTTTCCATCGCCGAGCGAATGATCGTCGCGTTCGCCAGGTAGTAGTCGCTGAGCTCGCGAATCTCAGCCGATCCTCGCTCACCGTACATCTCTGCCGCGGCCCGCTGGATCGGATAGGAGGCTCCGTTGAACTTTGTCGCCTGCCGTCGCATCCAGAGATCCCAGAGCGGCACCGTGCCCCCTGATCCGTCCGCAACGGCTACGGCCCGAGGGACAACGGTGTAGGCACACCGTAAACCGGTGAACCCTGCCGTCTTCGAGAAACTCCGGAACTCTACCGCGCACCGTTCAGCCCCGGGGAGTTCGAAGATGGACCGGGGGATCGAATCGTCCCGAATGAACTCGGCGTAGGCGGCGTCGAACAGAATGAGTGCGCCGGCGTCCCGGGCGTAGTCCACGTACGCCTGCAGTTGTTCCGCGGTCGCGGTCGCTCCGGTCGGGTTGTTGGGGAAACAGAGGTAGAGAAGATCGACCGGCTGGTCAGGGGGGGGCGGCACGAACCCGTTCTCCGGGGTTGCCGCCATGTAGTGGAGTCCGTCGTACCGGCCGTTGCTCCAAGTGCCCGTCCGCCCGGCCATGACGTTGGTGTCGACGTAGACGGGGTAGACGGGATCCGGGACCGCAACGACCGTGTCTACGGCAAAAAGCTCCTGGAAATTCCCCGTATCGCACTTGGCGCCGTCGGACACAAATACTTCGTCTGGATCAATTGCAGCACCCCGAGACGCGAAGTCCCGCCTGACAATCGCCTCCCGGAGGAATCGGTAGCCCTGTTCCGGACCGTACCCGCGGAACGTCTCCGCCCGTGCCATCTCATCCGCCGCGGCGTGCAGGCCCTGTACGGCCGCATCGGTGAGCGGCCGCGTCACATCACCGATTCCGAGTTTGATCGGAGGTCGATCGGGGTTGCCGGACTCGAACGACGACACCCGCGCCGCGATTTCCGAAAACAGATAGGACGCGCGCAGTTTTGCGAAGTTGCCGTTACAGGTGATCATTTGGTTGCCTCCGTACCGAAAAATACGCGATAGTCACCGTCATGGGAAGTGAGCGTTTGCCGGACTTCGCGTCGCTGACACGGGCTGTTCGCGCCGAACTAGAGCGCGGTCGGGAACGGAACGTCGGTCTCCAACTGGTGTGCAACCTCTTGACGCGCGAAGTGCCGTACTACGATTGGTTCGGGTTCTATTTCGCCGTTCCCGTGGAGCGCCTTCTGGTACTCGGACCGTTCGAGGGCGAACCCACGAACCACGTTCGTATCCCCTACGGGACGGGCATTTGCGGCCAATCCGCCGTGAGTGAATCCACCTTCCTCGTATCCGATGTCGGCGCGCAGGAGAACTACCTCGCCTGCAGCGTTCACGTCCGGAGCGAGATCGTTGTACCCGTCTTCGCCGGCGGCGCCTTCGCGGGCCAGATAGACATCGACTCCCACCGGGTCAACGCCTTCTCCGACGCCGACCGCGCGTTCCTCGAGGGAATCGCGCCCGATCTTGCCCCCTTCTTCCCACGAATCTGATTATCCGTGAATCCGACGATTGGGCAATCTCGACGCGCCGTGCCCGCGGTGCTCAGTGCGCGGTGAAATCACCGGGGAATGGCGGTTGTCAGGAAGAGGTAGAGGTACACAGGAAAGATCAGCAGGTACGTCAGGTAACCGGCCATCAACGTGAGCGCAACTTCGTTCTGGTTTCTACCCGTCCGGGCGGACATCACGGTGAAGTTACTTGCCGTGGGTGTATGAGTTTCCAGAAACAGCACGAATACCGCCGCCGGTCCTAGAAATGAGAGGCCCTCCGTGACGGTGAACACCAACCAGAAAAGCCCCGGGACGACGGCCATACGCATTGCGGTCACGATGATCGCTACTTTCCACGGTGAGCGCCCCCCCGCCTCGGGGAGTCGAATGCCGGCGATGAGACCTCCCAGTGTAATGAGTACGAGCGGTACCGTGACGTTGCCCACCGTTTCGAGGGCGTACCACACAAAGAAGAGCGCGTGGCCGTCCATGGCGGCACGATCAGCCAGTCCGAGCCGATTGGCGATCAGCCCTAGAACGATCCCGTAGATCGGCGGGGAGATGATGGTCCGCAAGTGGAACTTTCCCCGCCGGCCCGTCACCAGGTAGTTGCCGACCGACCACAACATCGGGCTTTGGACCAGCAGGTAGGCTCCCACGTAGAGCGGGGGAAGTTCCACACCAAAGAACGAAACGACTGCCGGAAGTGTGAGCGGCAGGAGTTCATGAACCGAAAGGGGCATATATCCGCTGTTCCCGAATCCACCCATGGCCGTAACGAGCCGCCGTCGTTCCGAATCGGCCCGGTCACTGCCGCGAAAGATCGCGCGACCGGCCGCGTAGCTCGCGACCGACCCAAAGCCGACCACGATGATCGCCGCGAACGGGAAGATCGCCGCTCGCGTAATGAGGGCCGGATCGATCCGCGAGGTACGGACAAAGAAGTACAGCGGAAGCGTCAGCGTGACGACCAGTCGCCCAAAGGCGCTATAGCCCTCCGCGGAGAGCCCCATTCTGCGACGGGAGACAAAGCCGAGGACCACGGGTACGGCGAGCTGAAGCACGGTGTAGATGACGGGCAGTACGATTTGTTGCACGCGGACGAGTGTACCGGAGCGCTCCCGTCGTGATAAGATCGCCGCATGAAACGGATCCTTGCAATGACAGCGGTACTGGCGTTGGTCGCCGTGAGCGCGTTTGGACAGTTCGATACGCGCCTGGACGAGGTTGACGACCTTATCTCAGTCGACAGGTACGACGAGGCGATGGCTATCCTCGAGACACTCGAGGGCCAGGCGTCGGGCAACGCTCAGAAAGCTGAGGTGTACTGGCGGATGTCGCAAGTTGTGCTGGGGTTCGGCGACCTGCAGATCGACGCGGAGGAGGACACGGACGATATCCTGCCCACCTTTGAGCGCGGGGAAGCGTTGGCGGATCGCGCGATCCAGGCGGACCCGAACAACCCCCTCGGCTACTACTGGAAGGCCGCCAACATCGGCAAATGGGGCCAGACCAAGGGTATCCTGGACAGCCTGTTCAAGGCGTCGCCCATGCGCGATCAGCTGGTTGAAGCGATCACCCGCGATCCCGATCATGCAGACTCGTACTACGTGCTGGGTCAACTCTACGCCAAAGTTCCCGGTGTCATTTCCTTCGGCAACACGGACTACGCCGTGTCCTTGGCGCGAATGTCGGTGGACCTCCTCGAAGAAGAGCTCAGCTCCGGCGAACGGGATGAGTTCAGTGAGGCCTTCTATATTCAACTCGCTTCGCACCTTATCGATCGCGGCTGGAATCAACGGAAGCGCGCCCGGGAACAGGAAAAGAAGAGGGACGATTTTGGGGACGCGCGGACGCCGCTTGAACGGGGGTTTTCCTACGAAGGGACCGTTTCGATCCCCCGATCGAGTGATGCCGACGAAGCGGCAACGATCCTGCGGGACATGATTGAACGTCTCGAGGCGCGCCCCAACCCGCGGCCGACCGATACGCGTCGACTGACGGAAGCGCAGGAACTCCTATCCGGGATATGAGAACCGGCTCCGTCTACGTTTTTCTGCTTTTTTCTCCGCTTTCTCCGCCGGAAGTGTGATCGCTGACCTTGACCGCTTTGGCGCGCTTCGGCGGTGATACGAGGCTGGCCCGCCTGAGTGCGGGCTTGCCGAGTTTATCCTCCAACTGCAGCGCCGCCTCTTCGATCGAGCGGTTTCGGTCGTCAGTGAACATGTCCAGTTGCGTCGTGTCCGCGCTTTCCACGGAGCCGCTGATCCCCACTCCGATGAGGCGAAGGGGCGTTCCGTTCCAGCGGCCGGTGAAGAGATTCCAGGCGATCCCGAAGAGTTCATCCGCGTCTGCTACGGGACGCGGCACCGTTTGCTGGTGCGTGTGCGTCTCGAAATCGGAGTAGCGGTACTTCACCGTCACCGTCCGACCGATCCACTCTTCGCGGCGCGTCCGCTGCATGATCTCCTGGCTGAGGGCAAGGACGCGCAGTCGAAGTTCCTCTCTATCGTCGATGTCTTCGGCGAATGTTCGCTCCCCGGAGATGCTGTGTCCGGCGGACGTGCCGGTGTAGATCCCGGGATCCTCACCGCGCGCCACCCGGTGCAGGAACTCTCCACCGCTTTCTCCGAAATGACCGCGGAGGTACTCGATCGGCTTTGCACGAAGGGTTTCCACGGTGTCGATTCCGAGCCGGTCCAGGCGTAGTCGCGTCTGCTTGCCCAGGCCCCAGAGATCCTTGAGTTCCAGGGTGAGGACGAAGTCGCTTTCCGAGCCGGGCCTCACAACGTGGAGACCGTCCGGTTTATCCACGTCGCTTGCCAGCTTGGCGATAAACCGCGAACAACCGACTCCGACCGAAACGGTGAGTTCAGTCAGGGCGCGCACCCGTTCTTTGAGCCGCCGGGCGCTCGCCTCCGGAGGGCCCAAGAGGCGTTCGGTACCGCTCATGTCGAGGAACGCCTCGTCGATCGATATCGCCTGGACCACCGGTGAGAATTCACGGAATACGGCGTGAATCCGGCGCGATACCGTCTGGTAGCGGTGCATGTCTACCGGTACTACTACCGCGTCGGGGCACAGGCGTTTCGCCGTCGACATGGGCATCGCACTGTGAATGCCGAACCTCCGCGCTTCGTAGCTGCACGCCGCCACCACCCCGCGATGCTGTGAATCCCACCCTACGAGCAGTGGTTTCCCGCGGAGTTCCGGGCGGTCTCGCATCTCTACCGCCGCGTAGAACGCGTCCATGTCCACGTGGAAGAAAACCGGATCAGCCACCGGAGCGGACCGTCACGGTAATTACCTCGCGGGTGCGACTTTCGGCGGCTACGATGCGACCCGCCGGGTGGGCGACGCGATAGGTTGTCCCTGGAAAGATCGCCGCCGCGGACACCTGGATCGGCGCGCCTTCGACGTTTGGAATCAGGGCCACGGAGTGGGTTACGGACGTGGGAGGTGCGCTTCCCGGGTAGAACGTGAAGCTCCCGGCCTCGGCGCCGATTGCGGGATCGGCCGGTACGTCGCTGCGGTAGAGGACGGCTCCACCTTCCGTCACCAGGGTGAACGAAACCTCCCGCGCGGGCCGGTCAAAGGTGAGATCGATCTCAAGCACGGACCGGTTGAGTTCGGTTCGTCGCGCCACGGCAACGGCAAACGTGCTCGGATTGCCCGGCATTTCGGTGACGCAGGGGGTGTCGGTGCAGGCGAGCAGAACCTCGCTCCCGTCAATCGCAACGAGCGTAGTCTGCGCCGGCGGTACCGGATCGATAGCGACCGTGGTCCCCTCCGGCGAGCGCTCTTCTGCGATGACGGCCACCACCGGTTCGTCCGCGACCTCTACCGAAACCAGAATTGCAGCGAGAAAAAGCGCGAACAGCGAGACGATTGACACGATTCTCACGATCTTGACTCGTGGCGTCAGGTACTCGAGCCGCAGGAGCATGAGGAAGACCGGCAGGACAAATACGGCGACAATCGGTTCCGACCAGAGCGGTTGTCGTGCCAGGAGGATCGCGAACTCCTCCTGCAGCAGAGCGCCGCCGGTCAGAAGGTAGAGCGGTGGGACCAGCGTCGCTGCAAGGAGTACGCTCTTGGTCCACGCCGACGGCGCCAGGCTGAAAAGAAATGCGCCGACGAGCATGGAGATCGGATAGATGCTCAGGGGAAGACTCACCACGGCGGTAATGATTGCCGCCAGGACGAGCAGGACTATGGCTCCCGCGGCGTAGACCGTGGTCGAGGTGGAGAGGCGCACCCGGTACAATCGGAAAGAGAGGCCAACCACCAGCGCCGCAACCGATGCCTTTAATACCAGCAATGCCGCGGGACCTCCCGCGGCGCGGGCCTCCCCTATTACCAGTCGCAACACGCCGTTCGCCGCGAGGAGCCCTATCGTCATTGTCAGGAGAAACACCACGATCGTCGGGAGTCTCCTGCCAAGGGCCCGGGCGTACCGGAGCGCCCTCCGGGGCCGGATGTGGGCATACAGCAGGAGCAGGGCGATCGAGACGAAGACCCCCAGGACGAGGAGAGCTTCGCGTATTACGTACGGAGGTCCGTCCCGGCGGAGCGGCGGTAGCACGGTGTAGTTGATGTCGGCCACTCGATTCAGAGGCAGTTTGTTGCGAACGGCGGTGAACCGATCCAGGAGCGTCCGCGAGTCCCCTGGCGCAACCAACAGCTCGGCAGCCGGAACGCCACCGGCGATGAGTTCCGGTACCGCCGGGGAAACGGCTTCCCCTCTCCGCTCAAAGAGGAGCAGGGACGGCGCGAGCACCGGCGACCCGTCACCGTTGACGATCGCCTCTACCAGCCAACCCGGGGAGACGAGGCGGCCGCTTCCGACCCCCCATTCGGTCCGGTCTCCGGAACGCACGAACACATGAGCCGCGCTGCGATCAAGGACGGGCGAGTCCAGTACGGCCCGGGCACCCCCGGACGGTGAATAGGGAACGCCCGAAATGACCACCGTGAACGCCCCCAACACGTCCATTGCCGCTTCGAAAACGTAGGGCGCCGCGTCTATGCCGCAGACGAGGACGATCTCGGAAGCGTCAACGGGAAAGAGAAAGCTCGGATAGTAGCTCGTCTCAGCGGGGAAAAACCTCCGCGCACCGTCGAAATCGGCCATGGTACGTTCCAGACGCGCCACACGATCGACGATGCCCTCGGCGAGAACGGAGGGTAAGAGTGGCTCCTGGGCGTCAACTCCCGCCGCGACCAGGAGGATCAACAGGACGATGCGCCGCATTGGAGTTCAGGATAGGAGAGGCGAAGGCGCCGGTCAAGGAGCGCGGCCTGTGGCGAACTGCTTGTTGTTTGGCTATGGATGATTTCGTCGGAGGGCTCGCCGCCCTCCGTCCGTACTGAGCATTGCTAGCCTGTGGCGAGCGTTACCAGGCGAAGGAGAAGATCGCCGTAACTCGTTCCCGCGGACGTGACCATTCGGGGGAACATGCTGATCGGCGTGAATCCCGGCATCGTGTTGATTTCGTTCAGAAAGACCTCTCCGGTCGCTTCGTCGTAAAAACAGTCGACCCGGGCCAGCCCTGTGCAGCGGCACACGCGGTACGCCTGGATCGCCAGGCGCCGCACCTCGCCGGCGATACCCTGGGGAACCTGTGCCACCTCTACGAGTTCCGCACCGTTTGGATCGGTGTACTTGGCGTCGTAGTCGTAAAAGGCGTGGGTGGGGATCACCTCCCCGGGGCCGTACGCTTCCGGTAGGTCGTTGCCGACAACCGCCGTCTCGAGTTCACGGGCTGTGACGGCGCGTTCGACGAGGACCACCGAGTCGTGGCGCAGGGCTTCATCGAGGGCAGTCATCAGGTCGCCGGAACCGTCTACCCGGGAAACGCCGACGGAGGAACCGGAGGCGTTTGGTTTGACAAAGAGCGGATAGCCGAACGCCTCAACCCGGGCAACGCAGCGCTTGTAGTCGTTCCTCACTTCGTATGCCGTCACGACTTCGTAGGGAACGATCGGTAATCCCCGTTCCCGCCAGAGCCGTTTTGCGTGGATCTTGTCGAATCCCAGGGCGCTTGCGGTGACGCCGCTACCCACGTAGGGTACCCCCGCCAGTTCGAGGGCTCCCTGAACGGTACCGTCTTCACCGTTTTCTCCGTGAAGGACCGGGAAGACACAATCGAGGGCGAGCGTTTGCCCGGCACCGTCGGAAATGCCCACCCCGGGGACGATCGAGACGGGACCATCCGGGTGCGCTGCAACGTCGAGGGCACCGCCCGTTTGCGTACTTTCATGGGCGTCCGGGTCCTGCAGCCACCAGACGCCCGATCGATCGATCCCGATTACCACAACGTCACATCGCTCCCGGAGATGTTGGACAATGGCCGACGCAGAGACGCGGGAGACGTCATGTTCCGCCGATTTCCCGCCGAACAGGACCGCAACCGTCATTCGGCGCCCTCCTGCTGTATCCGCTCTATCGCCGCCGCGACCTCTTCGACCTCGTGCCACGCCTGGACATGGTCTGCGTACTCGATCGTTTTCTCGTGACCCTTTCCAAGGAAGAACAGAGTGTCGCCCGGTTCCGCGAGGCGGAGCGTCCGTTCGATCGCTTCCCGGCGGGGAGGAACGATCAACAGGTCCGTTCCATGGGCGAGGCCCGGCCGCTCCTGGAGACATCCCGAGGCGATCTGTTCAAGGACCGCCAGCGGCTGCTCCCCCCGTGGATCCTCGTCGGCCAGGACGATCACGTCCGCGTAGCGGGCGGCCAGCCGGCCGAGTTCCGAACGCTTTTCCGTGTCGCGCTCCCCGGCGGACCCGAAAAGGACGATGAGCCGTCCTTCCGTTGTGTTCCGGACGTCCGGCAGCACCTTGGCGTATGCGCCCGGAGTATGGGCGTAGTCGACGATCGGTGTGTACGGCAGGTCATCTCGTACGAGTTCCATCCGCCCCGGGACCGGTTGTATGTATGGAACGTTCTCCAGTAGATCCAGCGGATTTTTGTCCAGGAGTCTCGCTACCGTGAGGACGGCGGCCAGAACGTTCTCGACGTTGAACGAGCCCGGTAGGGGGATGCGAATCCGGCGCGATTCCTTCCGCCATCGGATCCTGCACTCCGATCCACGCGAGTCGGCCTTGATATCGGTGGCCGCGAGATCGGCTTCCCCTCCGGAAACGCTGTAGCTGTATACCGGTACCCGCGTGATGCTCCGGAAGTAGTATGCGTGTTGGTCGTCGGCACAGACAACGCCGAAACTCGGTATCTCCGGTGCCGCGGCGCCTCTGCCGGCGCGTTCGAGTCCGCGGAAGAGATTGGCCTTGTCGCTCCGGTACTGGTCCATCGTGCCGTGGAAGTCCAGGTGTTCCGGCGAAAGATTTGTGAAGACGCCCGCACGGAATTCTACGTCTTTGAG
>JANQHT010000160.1 GCA_028282545.1 Spirochaetales bacterium | reverse complement strand
GATCGAAGTAGCGAATCGGATCGCCGGCGTTGGCCGGGACGGGAACCACCAGGAATCCCCGCTTTTCGAACCAGCCCACGTAGTCGTAGGCGAGGGCGGACCGTTTCTCTACGTAGGCGGATTCCTCGGTTACGCGCGTGGAGAGCAGCGCCACGCCGCGGTTGGTGTGACCGAGGCGGGCAATGCCAGCCGAAGCGCCCTTGCGCCGCGCGCCATCACCCGGACTCATCGCACCACCTCGATCCGCTTCCCGTCGCAGTCCAGCCGGGCAACCTGGGCACGGAGAAGACGCTCGTAGATCGCCTCGCCGCATCCGATAGCGGCGGGGATTTCAAACTCGGCGCAGCGAATCGTCATATGGCTGTTGGCGCCTCCAAAGCGCGTCACCAGGCCCGCGATGCCGTGGCTGAAGATCCAATCGTACCCGGGATCGGCGTTTTCGATAAGAACGAGCGCGCCCGGAAGAGCGTCCGTATCGGTCGCGTCGATCAGGTCAACCACCGGTGCGGTCAGAACCTTGCGGGTGATGAAGTTGGGGATCTCGTCGACGATTTCAAAGAGCGATAGGTCCCGGGGCGAGGTGATGACCGGCGGCAACTTGATCGCGGAGGTCACCAAGTGACGGCGGCGCTTGCGTTCCGAGATCGACCGCCAGAGCGACGATAGGCCCGAGGGGCGGCTCCCACCCGCGAGGGCCAGAAAATCATCCACGGAGAGAAAACTCGCTTCGTCCCGGGTGAGGCCCTCCCGTTCGGCGATGGCAGCGATCAGGTCGATGGCGAGGCTGAGGTTGCGGGAGAACTCGAACTTCCCAAGCTCCCGTCCCTGCACGGCGGCGCGAACGAAAGCGAGGAGTGCGTCGGCGTCGACGCTGAACCCGGCCGCCAGGAGTTCCCGGTCGATCACCGTGCGCTCGGCATCGGTGAGCACAAACGACGGCAAGGCGTCCGGTTCGGGACGGCGCGAAAGGTCGACGTAGCGGTCAAACGCCTCGTGGTATGCGGGGCTCGTGATATCGTAGGTTCCCGGGCGAAGGTGGCCGTAGCGCCGAACCAAGGCATCCCGGTCGAGCGTCGCCAAGTCATGGACAAACTCCTTGGCAACGGTCCGGATAGACGCGAGGAACGCATCGACACGCTCCGGCGAGAGCAGGCCCCGGCGGACGAGGACGCGCAACTGGATGATCCCGACAAAGGCAAAGCGCGCCAGGTTCGAAAAGGGAAGCGTCCCGAACTCGCGGCAGTCGTCGAGCAGGACGGCGAGACCCGCTGCGGGCGAAACCGAGCCGACCCCAAGGGCCGCAACCACGCGCTCGCGCCGTTCGGAAAGACGGTCGATTCGCCTTAGCTCGCCCTCCACGCTGATCCCGCGACCGGCGATAATCGCGTCGGTGAGGTCCCGGTAGGCGAACCGGATCGCGTCGATGTCGGCGTCGGTGAGAACGGTGCCGGACAGGGCGGAGCCGGGGCTAACCGGTCCGTCACCCTGAGCGGACCGGCCCTCTTCTTTGGCGCGGGCGTGTGTGGCCCCCGAGGCGTCGCCGGAGCTATCCGCTCCGCCACCAGTGCCGGGCGGACCCTCTTCATCGGCGGGGTGGCCCTCATCGACGCGGGTACGAGCGGCGGCGGTAACGGATCGGCCACCCTTGCCGGGCCGGCCCCCTTCGTCGGCCCGGCCGGCGTTGCAGACTCCCTCGCCCGCCCGTCGCCGCACCTCCTTTAGGAACGCATCGAAGTCGAGGTCGAAGGCGGTGGGCATGACCGCGAACTCGACCTTGTCGTGCAGTTCAGGGTGATCCAGCAGGTATCGGACGGCGCCGTCCACAACGGTGTTCGCCAGGGCGGGATCGAGGGCCGCCGGGGTGAAGCTGGTGAAGCTCATACGGACATCCACGTAGGGCTTCCCGGCAAAGTCGACGATCCCCGGGCGCGGGCGCGTGGCGCGGTAGCCGCACTGTTCGCGGCTACGGCCCCAGACCTCGTCGGTGATGATGTGGCGGTAGAGACTGAACGATAGGGGGCGCGGGTTCACGCCGATGATCTCCGCCGGGTTCCAGTCGGGCATGATACCCCAGGCGCAGGAACGTCCGGAGAGGACGGTAGAGTCGGCGGCGTCGAACTCGAGGTAGCGCGCTACGTGGGCCAGTTCCCGTTCCACGTCGCGCGCCGATACACGGAGCTGGTTCTTGTGGGCCGCGATAGGCCGCACCTGGAAGATCACCACCTCACCGCCGCGCACCACGGCGAACTCCACGTCGAGACTGCTGAATCCCGTCTCCGCCTCGATCTCGCTAAGGGCATCCAATAGGGCGGCGAGGTGTGCGTCCGCCGGACGTTCCGCCGAAGCCTTGTGAAAGACGAGCGTCCGGTGAACCGCGGCGGTCCCGGAGGTAACAGACTCGGTGCTGCCGCTGGTGTCGTAGTTGATCGTGTAGTAGGGGGCACCCGTTTCGAGGTCCGCCGTGAACGCAACGCCGCTCAGAACGACGTCGGAGACCATGGGCTGGATGAGAACCTGGTTGGCGGGGTCTTCGGCGCGTTCACCGACGGTGGTGCCGACGGGACGGCCGGGTCCCGCGGAACGGCCCGGCTCAGAACGTTCAACGCCCGCATCACCACGCCCGGCGTAGCTCGCACAGACCGACTCGATCGCGGAGGTCACGGCGTCACGGTCGCCGGCGGGAACGTCTAGGACGCTCTCGTAGCTCCCGGCCAGGGAGGCCGTGGCGGTGTCTTCGTTGAGCGCGCTGGACCGGACGACGAGGGAACCGGAGAAGCGCTCCGCTATATCGGCGACAACGCGGTCCGGATCGGCGCGCCACTGGCCGACGCGGACCGTGAGCTGCGGTAAAACCCGGGCACCTTTCAAGCGGCCCCGGAGGCGTTGGAGCGTCTCCGCCTTGGTACCGAAACGAAAGCGCGCAAGGTCCTGCTCGTTGTCGAGTTCCGCCCAGGCGCCCTCGAAATCGACGATCGCCCCGGGGCTGTTCCTCTGCGGCCCGTCGGTCCGGCACGACAACCACGTGTTCTGCTTCATCTACAAGTACCGGCAGCGGTTCGCGGTGGTCGCCAA
>JANQHT010000144.1 GCA_028282545.1 Spirochaetales bacterium | reverse complement strand
CGGCACCCGGCGCCGCCGTTCCATCTCTTTGTGCGGGGCGGGTCCGCCGCCGGAGATCCGATGCCGCCCCAACTCGTGTGCCGTGGCGATCCCCGAATAACGGCTCACAAGCTCACGAACGCGGCACGCCTCTACGAGTTGATCAGCGTCGCTACTTTTACGGCCGGATTGGCGGTAAACGTGTTTCTCTTGCTGCTGGTACTCCGGGCGGTGGCGGTTTGATCAGTTCTTCTTGCGGGCGTGATTCACGGTGAGTTTTCGCCCACGGTACTCGATACCGTCAAACGCGCCGATTACCGTTTCCGCAACGTCCCGGTCGACGTCGACGAAGCTGTAGTTGTCGAGCACCTTGATCTGGCCGAAATTGGAGGCGTCCACCGCGTCGTTTTCCGCGAACAGGGCGATTATGTCTTTCGGATAGACCTTCCGGTTCTTGCCCACGCTGACGAAAAGCGTCGTTGTATCTGCGTTTTCCACGAATTCCGGTGCGGACCGCCTTGCCGGAACGTTGCCGCGATCGAGCCGGCGAAGCAGGTAGGCGTTGAAATAGGCGCGCGAAAACACCGACACGTGGCGCTTGAAGAAGCGCTTGTAGGCGTTCATTTCGTGCGGATCCAGCTCCTCGTGGATCTCCCGCACGATATCCTTGAGTTTCTTCGCTAAAGAATCCGGGTCCGAAATGTAGTCTGATTCATTTTTGGCCATGAGCACTCCTTCGATCCGGTGCGGCAATCGTATTTTCCGTTCCGCGGTTTGTCAAGAAATGCGCTACACTGTGGACGTGACAAGAATCGGTATCAGGCTGGCCCTCTCATTGGCGACTATCGTGGCGGTTTCGATCTCTGTTGCGGCTCAGGCCGAAGATCAGGCAAAGACGTTTCGATATGACTTTCGCGCCGGTGACCGCTACCGAATAGTGGGAATCAACGCACAGACCTACACGGTAGACGGTGTGGTGGCGGGCGCCTTTGAGGAGTTGATTCGCATTCAGACCGAGGTAGGCGAGGTGGGCGCCGCCGGCGCGACGATCCGGGCGGTGTACCAGATCGCGACCGAAGAGAGCGACTCCGTGGGCGGGTTGTTTTCCGCCTCCCGGGAATACGATGTTTCATTCTCGCAGACCGAGTCGGGAAGGATCGTCGCGCCCCCCGGCAGCTTTGTTCCCCAGGTACGGGATGTTCCTCTGTTCCCCGATCGGCCCATCGCGCCCGGCGAGAGTTGGACCGCGTCGGCAACGGAGGTGCACGACTTCCGTGCTTCCTTTGGCATCGAATCCCCGGTGGTGGTACCGATGACCGTAGCGTATCGCTACGTGGGACCGGCTGAACGGAACGGTGCCACGTTGGATCTGATTGACATCCAATACACCACGTTCTATCGCCCCGGTCCTTCCGACCCCACAGCGGAGTTCGTTCGCCTCATGACTGGGCAGTACGAACAGTTGCTCTACTGGGACTCGGCGCGGGGGCGTCCCCAGTTCCACGCAGAGCGGTTCACCCAGTTCGGGCAGACCCGCG
>JANQHT010000120.1 GCA_028282545.1 Spirochaetales bacterium | reverse complement strand
CCCCACTGCGTTTCGCCTCCTTCACGAGGCACAGCTTCGACTAGATTCTTACGTGAGGCACGATTCCCATTTCGACTAGATCTTTCGTGAGGCAATTCGCTTGATGGACATCGACGATTGGGGCGGCTATTCTGGCCGGAATGGATCATGATCTCAAGGGATACCAGCGGGCGGAACTCTTTCGCCAGGCGCACCATCTGGCCCCGGTAGTCACCGTTGGTAAGGAGGGCACCTCAGAGGCACTCATGGAGCACCTCGATCGGGAACTGATGAACCACGAGTTGATCAAAATCAAATTCACCGATTTCAAGGCGAACCGGCACGGCATGGCCGCGCAGATGGCCGCACGGTCCGGCGCGTACCTGGTGGGCGTTATCGGACACATCGCGATTCTGTACCGAATGCACCCGGAGCCCGGGAAACGCCGCGTTCACTATCCGGAGAAATAGGGAGTACAGGGGTGCAACGATTTACGCTTTCACGGCAGCCGCGACTGGTGGTCCAGGACGGCGCACTGCAGACGGTCCCAGAGCTGGTCGCTTCGTACGGGTCGGCGGTGGTCGTTACGGGCGGCCCGTCAATTCGCGACCGCCGGGAGTGGCACGAGTTCCAGAGTGGTATGGACGCGGGAAGGGCACCGTGGATCGATTTTGTTGTACGGGGCGAACCTTCGCCCGGTGGTGTCGATGACCTGCGCCACCAGGTACGGTCGCGACTGGCCGAGGCAAGCGTGGTTGTTGCCATCGGCGGGGGTAGCGTCATCGACGCGGCGAAAGCACTGGCGGCGGCACTCACCATGGAGGGAGGCATTGCCGGGTATCTGGAAGGCGTGGGCGATCGGACGCCGCCGGGAACCACCGTGCCGCTCATCGCGGTCCCGACTACGGCCGGGACGGGGAGCGAGGCGACCAAGAACGCCGTCCTCAGCGATGTGGGTGCCGGGGGGTTCAAGAAGTCTCTCCGGCACGAAGCGTTTGTACCCGTCGCGGCGGTTATAGATGCGACGCTGCACCGCGATTGTCCGGTAAGCGTTACCCGGGCCAGCGGTCTGGACGCGGTAACGCAGCTTATCGAAGCGTACGTCTCCACCGGTGCGAATCCCCTGGTGGACGCCCTGGTGGAACTGGGGTTGACCTATGCGGGACGGTCGTTGCCGCGACTTCTATCGGGAGAGGACGAGGTTGACGCGAGGCGAGAGATGGCTCTCGCGGCGTACATCAGCGGGGTGGCCCTCGGCAACTCCGGCCTGGGCGTTGTGCATGGAATCGCCTCGCCGGCGGGAGCGCTCAGGCAGATCCCGCACGGAGTCGTCTGCGGGCTCCTCGTCGCGGAGGCTACCGAGATGAGCGTGGCCCGCGGCGGGGGTGTGGAGAAATACGCGTCCGCGGCGCGAATACTCACCGGCGGCACCGGGGCCGACGCGACCGACCGAATGATCGAACTGCTGCGTGAGTGGGCGGGATCCTTGCCACGCCTGAGCGCGTTCGGCTTTGATCGCGACGCCGTCCGGAGCGTTGCGTCCGTGGCAGGCAACAAGAACCAGCCCTACGCCTTCTCGATGGAAGAGATTGCCGAAATGATGGAGCGCGTCCTTTGACGGGTTCGTCGTCCGCGTTTCTCGCCGTCTGCCTGGGACCGACGGTTCAGCGAACCGTAACGCTTGAAACGCTGCGACCGGGAGAGGTGAACCGGGGCCGGCGGGTCCGCGTAGACGCCTCCGGAAAGGGCGTAAACGTCGCTCGGGTTCTTGT
>JANQHT010000083.1 GCA_028282545.1 Spirochaetales bacterium | reverse complement strand
TTAGGCCCTGGAGGGAAGGTTGTTTGTATGGAACGCAATCCGACGGCTCTTCGTCGTGATCGCGCTGGCGGCAATCATCGCCGTTCCGCGTGGCGGCGCACAAGAGCCTTCAAAAAGTAACCAGATTACCATCGGCGGGATTGTTCCCCCCCGAACCACTCTCGCGCTGAAAAACAGCGCACATCGTCTGTCCGCGCCTCTCGAAGGGACCGACGGCGGGGTTGTAGAGGTACGCGTGACGGAAACGACCACGATGGCGAACCGGTACGATGTCACGGTCCACTCCGCTCTCGTTACGTCTGACCGGCACGTACCGTACATCGCAACGTGTGACGGCGCCGAACTCGAACTGGACACAGGGTCGGCGATTTTGTTGCCGCGTGTCGGTGAACGGGTACTCCGAATCGCCGCCGGCAACACAGTGACCGACACGCTGACGCTCACGGTTGTTGCGCGCTGATTACGCCGAAATGCGTATGGGAAGCCCCATCGTGTCGAAGGGGTACTCTGCGAGCACTGTCTACGTAGTACCGGCGGCGATTCATTCCGCGGACCATAAGAGCGCCTGCCGCTCGCGTCGCCCTTCTCCGTTTGCCCTCGATGCGCCGGTACACGCTTCAGCGTAGGCCGCCGCGGCACCGGTCAATCCCGTACAGCGCTCTCCGTACTACCGCCGGCGGCGCCGAAAGGAGCGTTGAACGATGTGCGCCGCGTTGTACCCGGGTGCGCCGAATATCCCGCCTCCGGGATGCATGCCGGCGTTCGCCAAGTAGAGGTCGCGCAGGGGCGTGGCGTAATTCGACAGTTCCGGAAGGGGCCGGTACATAAACATCTGGTCGATCACCATCTCAACGTGCATCACGTTCGCGTTGGGCATGTTGTGTTTCTCGGAGATGACCTTGGGAGTCTGGATGTACATGTCGATCAACTGATCACTTGTGCCCGGCGCAAAGCGGTCCATCACGCGGAAGAGGTTGCGCGCTTCCCGTTCGGCGATCGCGTCCCAATCTCCCCCGTCCCTGAGCCGGTACGGGTAGTACTGGGCCCAGAGGAAGAGCGTGTGCTTGCCCGCCGGTGCCAGCGTGGCGTCTATACGACTGAACGTCATGGCGACGATCGCCGGGTCGCGAGCGGGTTCTCCCCGGAGGTAATCGGCGTAGGCGTCGGTAAGGTACTGCGGCGTTGGGCAGATGAGCTGGATCCCCTTGTGTAACTCATCGGGGGCGGTACGTGCCAAGTGGTACTTCGGGAGAGCGTCCACGGCCGCACGAACGACAAACCCGAACCCATTGCCCACATGGATCGTGTCGATGCGCCGGGCCAGGTCGGGGGGCAGCCAGGAGCGCAGGAGCCGGCGAAAGGTCACCCAGACGTGGGCATTGGCGACTACGCGTTTTGCCGTCCAGATGTCGCCGTGAACGGTCCTGACGCCGGCAGCCCGGCCGTTCTCGACGAGGATCTCGTCCACCTCCTGGTTGGCCAGCACTTCCCCGCCGTGGTCGCGGATGTATGCGGCGAGCGCCTGGGTGAGCATCCCCGATCCGCCCACGGGACGAGCTGGTCCCTTTTTGTGAATCAAGGAGTGCCACCCGATAAACTCGGCGCCGGCCGAGTCGATCGGGGGTGGGCCGGACTGGGCGCCCCACCAGGCGAGGGCCGCCCGGACCCTGTCATCTTCAAAGGTATCGTTGATGAGACGGCCGTAGCTCTGGAAAAGCTGACGGAGAAGTTCGTTGCGGTCACGACGGTTCTCGTGCAGCTTCCGGAAGGCAAAGGTCGAGAAGATCGAACGTCCCGTGGGGGGCTTCACGAACAGCTCGAACACGGCCTCGTTGAGCGGTTGCCAGCGCTTGATGAAGTTGCGGTACGCCTCGGCGTCGTGCTCATTGACGGAGGCGATGCTCTCAACCGTCCGGTCCAGGTCCACGTAGAAGCGGAGGTCGCTTCCGTCCTCGAAGGGGGCGCTCATAAAGGGATCGAGCGGTATATACGACAGGCCGTACCTGGCCAGCTCCAGATCCTCCACGATAGGCGTGTGGTGTATCAGGAAGTGCGCGGATCCGCCCACATCCATCTGGTAGCCGCCGAACATCTCTTCCGTGCACACGGCACCGCCGATCGTGTCCCGGCGTTCGAGCACCGTTACCCGGTGGCCCCACTTCGCCAGGTACGCCCCCGCAACGAGACCGTTGTGTCCGCTTCCTACTACGAGGATATCCGTGTCCACGTCCGCAATAGTACGGCGAGATGGGCACACTGTCGACACGGCACCGATCGGCGGGGCACGATCGGCGGCGCCGGGCGTATGCGGCCGCGCCGGACGCGGATACTGCCGTTGACGTGCGGGCGCCGCCCGGTGGCCCGCCGCCGGTATCCCGCTACGGCGCAACTACAGGCGCGATCCCGGAGAGCCGCTATTTCAATGGTTGCGCGCGGTCGCCACGATTGCCGCCGCTTCCCGCGCGAGACCGGCCACCCGGTCCCATTGCCTGTTCTCCAGCAGATCCCGCTGGACGAACCACGATCCGCCGCAGGCCACCACCGAAGGTACGGCGAGCCACTCCGCCAAGTTCGTCGCGTTCACACCCCCGGTGGGCATAAAGCGAAGTTCCGGGTAGGGACCGGCCAGAGCGCGCAGTTTTGTGATGCCGCCGGAGGCGACGGCGGGAAAGAACTTGAGGCACGTAAGACCGCGCTCCAGGCCCATCTCCATGGCGACGGTCGAATCGACGCCGGGAAAGATGGGGACCGAGTGGTCGATTGCCCAGTCCACGACGGCCGGTGAAAACCCGGGCGTCACGATAAACGCCGCCCCACAGTCGCGGGCAAGCTCCGCCTGGGCGACCGTTCGGACCGTGCCCGCGCCGACGAGTATATCGCTCCGCTTCGCCATGGCCCGAATCACCGTGTCGGCACCGTCGGTACGAAAGGTCACCTCCGCCACCGGCACACCGCCGTGTACCAGGGCCGTCGCCAAGTCATCGGCCGCGTCGGTATCGTGGAGAGCGATGACGGGGATTACGCCGAACCGTTCGAACCGTTCCGCCGGTCCGTGAAACATGTGCACCTCCTACCGGTCCACCCGGGCCGATCCACCCGCCGCGAGTTTTTCCACCTCTGCAAGGGTAACCATCGAAGTATCGCCGGGCGTTGTCATTGCAAGCGCACCGTGAGCCGCGCCGAACTCTACGGCATCCGCGGCGCCTTTACCGGCCAGGTACGCGTAGATCAACCCCGAGGCAAAACTGTCCCCTCCTCCGACGCGGTCGAGTATCTCCAAGTTGCGCCGCTCGGCGGCGGTGTGAAACGCGCCGTCCTGCCAGACGATGGCGCTCCAGTGATTCACGCTCGCCGTGACAACGTCGCGGAGCGTCGTTGCCACCACGGAGAAGTTTGTGTACTCCGATACCGCCCGTTCGATCATCCGGGCAAAGCTTTCCGATTTGAGCGCAGTCAACCCGGAGTCGACCCCGGGCACTTCGAAACCGAGGCACGCGGTGAAGTCCTCTTCATTGCCGATCATGACATCAACCAACGGCGCGATGCGCCGGTTTACCGCCCGGGCCTTCTCCTTCCCACCGATCGCCCGCCACAGCGACGGTCGGTAGTTGAGGTCGTAACTCACGATGGTGCCGTGGCGGCGGGCCGCTTCCATCGCTTCGATCACCAGATCGGCGGTCGTCTCGGAGAGGGCCGCGAAGATACCGCCCGTATGGAACCAGCGGACGCCCTCGTCTCCAAAGATCGCGTCCCAATCGACTTCGCCCGGGCGGAGCTCCGAGGCGGCCGAGTGGGCACGGTCCGATACTCCCCTGGCGCCGCGGACGCCAAAGCCGCGCTCGGTGAAGTTGAGTGCCTGCCGTGAACGGCGCCCAATGCCGTCGTACCCGCGCCATAGGACGTGAGAGAGGTCAACGCCCCCCTGCAGGATGAAGTCCTCAAGGAGGTGGCCCACGTCGGTATCGGGGATCGCCGTGACGACCGTGGCGCGCTGTCCAAAGCACCTCCGTAAACCGCGGGCGACGTTGTACTCGCCGCCCCCTTCCCAGACGCGGAACGAGCGGGCGGTCCTGATACGCCCCTCCCCGGGGTCGAGGCGAAGCATGACCTCCCCCAGCGACAGGATGTCCCAGGCGCACTCCTGCGGTTCCTTGATGTTCAACCGGCACCTCCCGTTTCGACTTGGCGTTCCATATTATGAAATTATGTCTCATTATAATCACACAGGGTAAACGTGTCTACGCCCGATACCCGCTCGGTGCTCTAGGGCTCTACAAATCCAAGTGTCGCGGAAATGGCGTGCGCCGCGGCACGGATACGCTCGCCCAGCGGTTCCACCTCCGCGGGCGACAGGACGGTTTTCCAGACGGCACTGATCGCGGCCACCGTTTGGCCCCGGTGATCTCGAATCGGGGCACCGGCACAGGTCACATCCGTTTCGTGCTCCTGGAGATCCCACGACCAGCCCCGATCGCGGCAAAAGGCAAACTCGTCCAGAATCGGTTCCGTCTCTAGAAGCGTCTTTGCGGTCTTGCGCTCCGGAGGACGCCGTTCCAGGATGGCGCGCTGCTCTTCCGGCGGCAGGTCCATCACAAGAGCCTTCCCGAGCGACGTACAGTACACGGGTACACTTCGACCGATGATGTCGAATCGACGAAATCCATCGTACCGCTCGATCTTGTCGAGGTACACGGCGCGGTCATCGCGTAGCGTTGCCAGAAACACGGTGACACCCAGGTCATCGGAGAGTCGTTTCATCTCCGGTTCGGCGGCGGTCTTGAGGTCGAGCTGCCCCAGGTACGACCCCGCCAGGAGCACGAACCCGACACCCACACGGTACCGCCCCGACACTTCGTCCTGGTGAACGTACGAACGCTCCTTGAGCGTTGTCAGGAGGCGATGAACGGTGCTCTTGTGGAGCCCCACTCGCGTTGCGATCTCCACCAGCGTGAGTCCGGAAGGAAATCGCGCGAGAAGTTCGGCGAGATCAAAGGCGCGGTCCAGAGACTGGACTCCCATGCGGGTACGGTAGACCGTCACCGGATGTTCCACAAGGCTTCTGTGCTACAATGGTGCATGCGGTACCGTCCCTTTGGATCTCTCGACTGGAACGTGTCGGCACTCGGTTTCGGTTGCATGCGCTTTCCCACGGACAACGGCACGATAGATGAGCGGGAAGCGATTCGTATGCTCCACGCGGCAATCGACGGCGGCGTCAACTACCTCGACACGGCGTGGCCCTATCACGACGGTCAGAGCGAACCCCTCGTGGGGCGGGCGCTTGCCCAGGGCTCCTACCGCGGGCGGGTGCGGGTGGCCACGAAACTCCCCTCGTGGCTCATCAAGTCCCCGGTGGACCTCGACTCGTACCTCGACCGGCAGTTGGACCGGCTGCAGCTCGGTACCGTCGATTTCTACCTCCTCCACACGCTCAGCCGAACGTACTGGGACACGCTCCTCGAGTTCGACGTTCTCCGGTGGGCTGAACGCGCCCGAGCGGCCGGCAAAATCCGTTATCTCGGCTTTTCGTTCCACGATTCGTTCGAGGTATTTGAAGAGATCGTGACCGCCTACGCCTGGGACTTCTGTCAGATCCAGTACAACTACATGAACGTGAACTACCAGGCGGGACGAAAGGGGCTCCGCATGGCGGCCCGGCGGGGTATACCCGTAGTGGTCATGGAACCGCTCCTCGGCGGTAACCTGGCCTCGGCGCCGCCCACGGTGCGGACAGTCTGGGATCGCGCCGCGGTCAGACGGTCGCCCGCGGAGTGGGCCTTGCAGTGGCTCTGGGACCAACCGGAAGTGACAACCGTCCTGAGTGGCATGAGCACCATGGAACAAATCGAGGAGAACCTCGCCGCTGCGGACCGTTCCAAGGTGGGTGTTCTCAGCGAAGAAGAGCGCACGCTGGTCCGTGGGGCAAAGAGTGCCTTCGACGAACTCGCGGCGATTCCCTGCACGGAGTGCCGCTATTGTATGCCCTGCCCCTACGGCGTGAACATTCCGCGCAACTTCGCCGCGTACAACAAAGCCGAGATGTACGGCAATCTTTCCGGCGCGCGGGGCGAGTACGCGTGGATGGAAAAGGCCTTTGCCATGGGCCTGGACAAGACCGACGAGCGCGCCGCCTCGTGCATCCAGTGTCGCCGGTGCGAGCCCAAGTGCCCGCAGCACATCGTGATCGCAGACGAGATGCAGCGCGTTCATTCAGCGCTCTCGGCGAGTGCCTAAGCGTACATCGTTTTGGCGGCCGACACTCCGTTCATTCACCTGGAGGACGTCTGGTACTACGACGGACCCCACGCCCGTGTGGCCGGTATTTCCGCAACGATCCGTGACGGCGACACGGTGGTCCTCATCGGTCCGAACGGCTCGGGGAAGACCTTGGTCACGCAGATCGCCGCGGGGCGCCGGCGCAGCCACCGCGGCCGGGTCGAGTACGGCGGCATTGATGATCCCCGGCGCCGGATCTACCTCGTCTCCTTCGAGGAACAGGCACAGATCGTCGCCGGCCAGCGCCGGACCGATCTCTCATGGCTCATGCACGGCGAAACCGACCAGGGCCAAAAGGTACTCGATTTTATTCGGGGTGCCGGTGAGCCGTCGCAGACCGCGGTCGAGTCGGCCATCTCCCGGTACGGCCTGGGAGCGATCCGCGACCAGGGGCTTCGCTTCCTGTCAAGTGGGGAGTGGCGCCGCACGATTCTCGCCCGGGCGGTGGTTCACGAACCGGTGGTGACCGTCTTCGACGATCCCTATGACGGACTCGACCGGGAGGCGCGTACGGCTTTGCGGACCGTCCTGGACGCGCCTCCGCCGGGAGGGACGGCACGGATCGTTGCGGTCGGCCGCGACCGGGACATTCCCCTCTCCGCAACGCACGTGGTCGCGCTCGACGCGGGCACGGCGATATTCGCGGGTCCCGCGGCGGCCTACCGGCGTACTGCCGAGCCGCCCGCACCGGCGCCCCGGATCGCGCCGGAGGCGGCGCGCAGTCTGGTTATCCCCACGGGCGAGCCCGGGGCGAACCGGAACGATCCAAACCCACCACGCGAACTGGTCCGGATGGAAGGTGTCAACGTCGCCTACGAGGGGAGACCGATCATCACCGATGTGACGTGGCGAGTCCGGTCCGGAGAAACGTGGCAGATCGAGGGGCCCAACGGCGCCGGCAAGTCGACGCTCCTGAGCCTCGTCGACGGCAGCAACACAAAAGCGTACGGTCAGGCGATCCGGCTCTTCGGCCGGCGCCGCGGTACCGGTGAGTCGGTAGAGGATATCCGCGCCAAGATCGGCGTCGTCTCACCGGCGCTGCACGCGCTCTTCCCGCTGCGTTCGACGGCAACGGAGACGATCGTATCGGGATTTCACGACAGCGCGGGACTCTACGAACGCCCAAGCGGTCTCGAACTGGAGATCGCCCGTCGATGGCTGGAACTCCTGGGCCTCGACCACCATGCGCGAACGCGCCTGCGGGATCTGTCGTTTGGTGATCAGCGGGCGCTTCTCATTGCCCGGGCCATGGTGAAGGAACCGCCGCTCCTGATTGCCGATGAGCCCGCCCACGGTCTCGATGACCGTCGGAGCGCTTTTGTCCTGGACGTGATCGGGGCGATCGCCTCCCAGTCGGAAACGGCGATCCTCTACGTCTCCCACGATCCGCGGCAGAGATTGGCGGAAGCGACGCACCGCCTGATCGTTACGCCCGGTGCGGAGGGGAGCCGCGTTTCAGGCGGAGCGGACGGCGCCGCTACTTGATCGCCTTCATCCCCTGCATGGCCGCCCGCAGCCGGGCACCGACAACCTCGATCGGGTGGGTGCGAATCGCCTGGTTCACCTCGATGAGTTCCAGGTTATCAATCTCGGACTCGTCGTAGACCTGCCCGATGACACGCGGGTCCAGGGACTCGACAAACTCCTTGAGCAGGGGCTCCGCAGCGTGGGCGAACAGATAGCAGCCGTACTCGGCCGTGTCCGAGATGATCCGGTTCATCTCGTAGAGTTTCTTGCGCGCCACCAAGTTGGCGATTAAGGGCAACTCGTGCAGTGACTCGTAGTAGGCGGACTCTTCCTTGATTCCGCTGGCCACCATCGTTTCGAAGGCGAGTTCGACCCCGGCCTTCACAAAGGCCGCCATGAGGACGCCGTTGTCGAAGTACTCCTGCTCCGGGATCTGGTCCGGTGAGGCGTCGGTCGTTTCGAAGTCGGTCTTCCCCGTATCCTCCCGCCAGCCGAGCAGTTTGACGTCGTCGTTTTTCCAGTCCTCCATCATCGTCCGTGAAAAGGAACCGTCAAGGATGTCATCCATGTGCTTCCGATAGATCGGGGTCATCCGCTCTTTGAGTTCCTCCGCGATCGAGAACGCGGCAATCTTGGCGGAATTCGAGAGGCGATCCATCATGTTGGTGATGCCCCCGAGCTTCAACGCTTCGGTAATCGTCTCCCAGCCGTACTGGACGAGGCGCGCCGCGTAGGCCGGATCGATACCGCGTCCCTTCATGGAATCGAAGCAGAGCAACGAGCCCGCCTGGAGCACGCCGCAGAGGATAGTCTGCTCACCCATCAAGTCCGATTTCACCTCGGCTACGAAGGACGATTCGAGCACGCCCGCGCGGTCACCGCCGGTTCCGACCGCGTACGCCTTGGCGATCTCCAGCCCGTCCCCGCCCGGGTCGTTTTCAGGATGCACCGCAATGAGGGTGGGAACGCCGAAGCCACGTTTGTACTCCTCGCGAACCTCCGAGCCGGGCGCTTTGGGAGCCACCATGACAACGGTCACGTCGGGACGGACCTGTATGCCCTCCTCCACGATATTGAACCCATGGGAGTAGAGGAGCGCGGCACCCCGCTTCATGTTCGGAAGGATCGCGCTCACCACGGGGGTGTGCTGCTTGTCCGGCGTGAGGTTGGCCACCAGATCCGCCTGCGGAACGATCTTCTCGATCTCCTCCACGGGGAAGCCGTTTTCGGTTGCATTTATATAGGACTGTCGCTTCTCCGCGATAGCCTGTGGACGGAGGGCGTAGGAAACGTCCAGACCGCTGTCGCGCAGATTGAGTCCCTGGTGGAGCCCCTGCGCACCGCACCCGAGGATGACGATCTTCTTACCGCGGAGCCGTTCCACCCCGGAGAACTCATCGCGCGCCATCAGGCGGCACTGACCGAGTTGGTCAATCTTTCGGCGGAAGGGAAGCGAATCGAAATAGTTCATGGTCCCGGCAGTCTACCGGCGCCGACGCCGCGTGTCAATTTTGCCGGTCATTGACCGACGGCTTCCTGTTTCGCGCCTCGGCGCCCGAAGTACGTCCCTGCCGTTTCCGAGATTCGGTCTCTATCACGCGAACGTCTAAACCAAACACTGCAAGAGGAATTCGCGTGTCCGACGAGCAATCGGGAGCGGCCTATCAAAGGGCGCCGGGTAGAGGTCGTGCTCAACCACGACCCACCCGTCGTACCCGTTTTGCCGCATGGCGGTAAAGAGCCGGTGGAAATCGATTCCACCGCTTCCCGGCTCGCACATGATGTCGTGCTTCACCGCTTGCGCGAAGGACCATCCGTTTTCGCGCATCCGCTGTTGTACCTCCGTGTCACAGTCTTTCACGTGGATGTAGGGTATCCGGTCGGCGTGTTTGTTGTAGAAAGAGATCGGCTCGCCGCCGCCGTAGACGTGGTGTCCTGTGTCGAGGCAAAGGGCGACGGTGGTATTTTCGAGCACCCCTTCGATTTCGGCCTCCGTTTCGATGTGGCACTCCACGTGTGGGTGAAGCGCCGCCGTCAAACCGTACGTTTCGCGCACGTAGTCGCTCACCCGCTGGATGTTCGCGTACAGGCGGTCGAGCTGTGCAGTGGTGAGCGTCGCGGGGAGAACCTGTGATCCGTCCATCAGATCGGTGTACATCTGAGGGAGAAGCACGACGAACCGCGCCCCGGGAAACGTGAGCTGGAGTGGACAAATCTCGTCGATTGTAGCGATGAGACCCGCCACCGAGTCGTCGTCAGCGAAATTCGCCCCGGCGGTTGTTGCCACGAGTGACAAACCGCGTTCGTCGAGAGCCGATTGTAAAGATGCGCGTTCGTTCGGGAAGTACCCCCACGGCCCGAGTTCGACACCGGTGTAACCGGCCTCCGCCATTTCATCCATGGCTCGTTGCCAGGGCATTTGCCGGGAATCGTCCGGGAACCACACTCCCCAGGAGTCGGGCGCCGTTCCTATGCTTATCATACCGCTACCCATTGCTTTGACTCCGCTGATCTCAGAATTGCGCGGATTGTCGCGTCGACACGCGCACCGAACGCAAAATCGCACACGTACTCCGAGCCGTTTGTAACGGCGGAGAGAACCTTCGCCGCCTCGATGACCTTCATGTCGTTGTAACTGATGTTGATACCCGATGCAGGTTGGAACATTCCGAAGTCGCCGTGCTCCGGTCCCATCAGTACGGTCCGAAAACCGCGGTCGGCGGGATCATCGTCGTGGAAATAGACGTTGACCTCATTCAACCGCTCAAGGTCGAACGTTGCGGTCCCAAGCGTACCTTGGATCTCGACCGTCAGTGCGTTCTTTCGACCCGTTGCAATTCGACTCGTTGAGATTTGTGCAATCGCTCCCGAAATAAAACGACCGACAAAGGCGAGAACGTCCTCCGTTTCGACGGTGCCGAGGGTGGCAGCGCCGGCGGCGACCGGTCTCTCCGGAATCGCGATGCGAGACACTGCCGCAACCTCACTCAAATCGCCCATGAGGTACTGGGAAACGCTCAATAGATGCGACCCAAGATCCCCGAGAGCACCGCAGCCGGCTTCCGCCTTTTTGTGGCGCCACGTGATCGGAATAGAGGGATCCAGGAGCATGTCTTGATCGTACGTTCCGTCGAACCTCACGGGTGTGCCGAGCTTCCCCGAATCGACCAGTTCCTTTATGTACGCCACCGCCGGATTCACAACGTTGTTGTACGCCACGTAGTTGACCAGATCGCGCTTTGACGCGATCTCGGCAAGCTCGTTCGACTCCTCGGCGGTGAGGGTCAACGGCTTCTCGCAATAGACGTTCTTTCCGTTTACCATCGCGGCCTTCGCAATCTCATAGTGGTACGCGTTGGGCGTGACGATATCCACGAGATCGACTCGGTCAGACTCGACTACACGTTTCCAATCGGAGGAATGTGTCGCGAATCCGAACTTCCTTTGCGCCGTCTCGGCGGCTTGTTCGTTGGTATCCGCTACGACCTCGAGTACCGGCGTGCCGATTCCTTCCCCGTAGACTCCGGCCGCGTTGGTGATCGCACTCACGTGGGCACCGCACATCCATCCGGCGCCGACCATGCCTATCCGTACTTCCCCTCGCAACGTACTCCTCCTCCGCGCTACCGCGTTGTATTGAACGCCCTGACGGCGTCAATCATGGCGACGATGTTCCGCACCGGGGTTTTTGCCTGAACGTTGTGTATTGTGTTGAACAGGTATCCGCCGTTCTCGGCAAAAACGGTGAGCCGTTCCGACACCTCCCGATACACCTCTTTAGGCGATCCGAAGGGCGGCGTGTCCTGCGTGTCGGTTCCACCACCCCGGAAAGACTGGAATCGCACAAAGCATCTATTATTTAATTAAATTAATCAAACACGGAAACCGTTGAACCGTCAAGCCTTTTTTTCGTTTTCTCGGAAGATGTGTTCCATCATTCGGACAAACGCGCCTTCGAGTTCCGGATCTTCCGGGCGTTCCGCCGCCACAACGTCAACCCGGCCGTTTAATGAACGGAACGCCATCTTTCGGACGAGGTGTTTCACGTGCTCGACGACCACGTCGATGTTCGTCACACCGAGTTCGTTGGGTGTCAGAATGAGTTTGTCCGGGGCGAAAAGGTTCACAAGGGTCACCGCTCCAATCGCGACATAGCGCGCAACCTTTTCCACGGTGATCGTTGCCCCGGGTTCGCCCTTTTCGGCCGCCTCCAGGATCACGCGGATATCGTTGATCGTTCGTTCGTAGTCAATATCCGATACCCAACGAAAGTACCCGTGATCAAGGGCGGGCAACAGGTTCCCCAGGCTTGCGTACGTTTCGAGACAGCCCCTGTTGCCGCAGTAGCATTCACGACCACCGATCTCAGCGATGGTGTGACCGATCTCGCCCGAAACACCGGAACGCCCCGCGAAGAGCCGTCCACCATCCACAAACGCCGACCCGACGCCGAGCCCCACCGAGTACAACACGAACCGGTCAACGTTGCGGCCCGCCCCGCGCCAGCTCTCGGCGACGGCGGCGAAATCGGTGCAATTGCCGGCCGTGACGGGTACTCCGAAACGCCTCTCGATCTCGGGAATGGTTCCCAGCGCATTCCAGTCGTACAGACGATGACCGGGGTCACTCCTCTCATCTGCACGCCCCGGGTCGACCTTAACGAAGTATCCCGGGGCTCCGACGCCGATGCCGATGAGTAGCCCACCCCGGTTGGCGGTTTGGTGTGCAACGGCATCGATCAAATCGCACACGATAGGGTTGATGGACGCGTCGAACGGGAAGGCGCAACGATGGGCGGTGGTCGCCTTTGCAATCCGGGTTCCGTCCGACAGAAAGACCGCGGCGGTGACGGTGAAATGTCCGATATTCACCGAAACGACCCTGCCGAAGCCGGGGTTGATCGTCAGCGAGACGGATTTCGGACCGGCCCTCCCGGAATCCTCTACACGTTTCGACTCAACGACCAAGCCTTCGTCTATGAGGTTCACGAGGATGTGTGACAGTGCAGCGCGGGTCAACCCGATACGTTCAGCGATCTCGGACCGAGAAATGCCGGGATCCCGCAGAATTTGTTCGCAAACGATACTTCGGTTGTGCCGACCGCTCAATTTCGGATTGAGCGCTGTTCTGCGGGTCATCGGATCCACTCTACTATGGGGTACGCCGGGGCATCAAACTCGCGAAACGCGGTGGGGCGCGGAGAGTAGTCAGAACCGGTCCACCACGGTCATACCGACTTGCTCAAACGTCTCCATCGCCGCAAGTTCAGCCGGCGCCTGGGCCAGGGGGATGCGCTTTCCCACGAGCAATTCCGGGTCCAGGGCGCCGGAGTCGAGCAGCGCAAAGACCGCCGGGTAGCGGTGCGCCTGGATACCGTGACTACCCATGATGGTCAACTCCTTGGCAACAACCCGGTCCATGGGAATCGACGGGCGGCTCTCGGCAGCGAGCGTGAGTCCTACTTGCACGTGTCGCCCCCGCGTTCCGAGCGAGGCGATCGCATCACCCACGACGCGGTTGCCGCCGACCGCGTCGATCGATACGTGGGCGCCGCCGCCGCTGAGCTCGCGAATCAACTCCGCCGCTGTGCCGCCGGCGCGGACGGTCGACACGGCGCCTACGTCACGGGCGAGGGCAAGGCGCGCGTCACTGATGTCCACGGCGATGACGCGCGCGCCGGCTGCGCGGGCAATCATGACCGCCGAAAGCCCCACGCCGCCACATCCGAAAACGGCGACCCATTCACCGGGGGCGACCCGCGCTTGATCAACAACCGCGCGGAAGGCGGTCACGAAACGGCACCCCAGCGTGGCGGCGATCGTGTCGTCGATCCCCGGAGGTATCGTCACCAAGTTTTCGTCGGCGAAGTCGAGACGCACGTACTCGGCGAAGGAGCCCCAATGGGTAAAACCCGGCTGCGACTGGTAATCGCACACCTGCTGGTTACCGGAGGTGCACTGGGGGCACGTTCCACAACCGCACACAAAGGGAACGGTTACGCGGTCACCACGCTTCCACCGCGTTACGTCCCTGCCCGTGTCCACGATCGTGCCGGCGAGTTCGTGTCCGGGAACGTGGGGAAGCGTGACGTCTGGATCGTGGCCGCGCCATCCGTGCCAGTCGCTGCGGCATACACCGGTCGCCAGCACTTGCACCACAACCCCGTCGGGCGAACACGCCGGATCGGGAAGCGACTCCAGCGAAATCTCGCCGCCAAATTCGCGGAAGACCAAGCCCCTCACGAGGAGCCGAACTCCCGTGCGACCTCGTGAGCCCATCCCTGGACCATCGCCTCGTCCCAGTTGTTGAACACGTCGTGGCCGAACAGGCGCCACCACCCGCCCAGGGCCGCCACGGTCACCGGCTTTGCCTCGACGGCAGCGAGCACGGGATCCACAAACCGCGACACCGCCAAAGCGCGACGCCCTTCGATGGAGAGTTCCTCCGTCCGATCGTTGAGAACCCCCGCGGCGGATACGAAGATCGCCAATCGTTTCCCTTCGAAGTCGGTCCGTTCCAGGAACCGTCGAACGCCCGGGACCCAGCGCCCCATGACAATCGACGAACCCACGACGACGGCGTCGACGCCCTCCAGGCGGCGTTCCGATCTGGACAAAGCGCGCGGGCGCCGAACGATCACATCCGCATCGAGAACCTCCCGGAGCAAATCCGCGATGACTTCGGCGGAGTTCCTGGTTGCACCGAACCGGGAGCCGAATACGATGAGAATACGCCTGGTCACGATAAGCCCTCCTCCGGAACGACGTGATACGACTCCCGGTCGACCGGCCGCAACGTGAAATAGCCGGCCCGCGCTGATCCCCGCCTTCGCCGTGAGCAGCAGCGCCATAAACGGGTACACAAAATTGCCCAGACTATTCACAATCTGGGCGGCGCTACAGTTCGAACACTGCCGACACTATACGCGAGGGGATGCGATATTTCCACTGAACGAATAGACCAAGGGGAGTGGCTGACCCGCCTGTATCGGACCCTCGCCCCGGATGTCGTCTCAAGTAAACAGGCCCGGCGCAGGCAGTTGTCGATGTCGCCGTCGGGACGGCACCTCGTCCCGGAAGCGGAGATTCCCCCGGCGGCGCGGGAGAGCGGTGTTTGCATCGTGCTCATCGGGAATCCGCCGAACCTGCAGATACCGCTCATCGTACGCGGCGACGATGACGGCCCGCACAGCGGGCAGGTAGCGTTTCCCGGAGGGGCCCGCGAGGATCAGGACACCACGATCGAGGAGACGGCTCTGCGCGAGTGCGAGGAGGAGATCGGCCTTCCTCGCGATTACCACGATGTCGTCGGGACTCTCTATCCGCTCTACCTGGACGTCAGCAACTACCGCGTTGTACCCGTCGTTACGCGGGCGGGGAATGACGACGTATGGGATGCTCTGCGGCCGCAACCCGGAGAGGTGGCCCGAATTATCCGCGCCGATCTGGGCGCCCTCTTCGCCTCCCGTAGCAGCAGTTCTATGCACTACCACGGCGCGGATCACAGTGTTCCGTGCTTCGCGGTCGATGGAGAAACGGTATGGGGTGCAACGGCGATGATTCTCGCCGACCTAAAGGGTCCCCTGATATCCAGCGGGGCTCTATAGATCCTCACAGTGCGCGTCGGCCCACCAGGCGTAGCGATCCATCAAGTCCCGGGTTACCGGGCCGGGCGAACCTATCTCGATCGTGTCGATCGAACGCACGGGAACGACACCACGCGATGAAGAAGTGATAAACGCCTCCGCGATATCGGGCAACTGGTTTACGTGAACCGGTTCAAAACAAACGGGAATGACGCCGGATGCAAGGTCGAGAACGACGCCGCGAACGATCCCCGTGAGGATTCCCTCGTCAGCGGTTCGCAACAGGAGGGAATCGCCGCTTCGAACCACCGCAAAAAAGTTGCTGCTGCCACCTTCAAGAATTCGATCGGCCTCGTTTAGAAGCAGGAACTCGTCGATCGCATCGGGGTCAATGCCGCGGTGAGCAAGTTCACCACGCATGTGGATCCATATGGTGCCCTTGGCGTCGGGGGTATCGCGGGCGCTACGGGGAGCGGTTGCGCAGGCGATGCCGTTCTCCCGGACTGCAACGGGAACGCCGCCGTACTCTTCCATCGAGAGCAGGCACTCCCGGGGTGGATCGAGGGAGATCGATACGCGAAAGCGGCATTCGGGAAACCCGGCGTCCCGCTTCATCCTTCGAAGGACATCCCGAATCCGTTCCCGCGCCACCGGGACGGGCCGCCCCAGGATCGCCGAACTCCGTTCCATGCGGTCGAAGTGGCGGTCGAGCATCAAAACGCGCCCGCCGGAAAAGGTGCTCGCCACGAGGTAGACGCCGTTCCGCGGCTCCGCGTCGCTCGCGGCTCTTAAGTTGGGATAGGTGTTCGGGCGCTCCTCCACGGTACCGTCACCGTGCAGAATGCGTTGGATCAGCGCCATTACGGCACTGTAGCGCGCCGCGATCCGATTGCACACCCCGGCACTACACGTACGGAAGGAAGAACAAAACGCTGGGCTTCGCTGCGCTGCAGAGACGCGTTCTGTTCTTCCTTCCGGGCGCGGCTGGTGCCATACGCGTCAATCGGCGCATGTCGCCGCCGTCGCAGTTCACTTGACGTTTGCCGCTTGATATTCTTCATTCAATGAATTAACATACTCCTGTGATCGACCAGCAGAAGACCAAACTGCGCAATCGAAGCACCGTGCTCTCGCTCGTTCGCTCGGTGCCCGGTATATCCCAGTCGGAACTGGCGGTACGGACGGGCCTGCAGCCGTCTACGGTGAGCTACGCCGTCCGGGAACTCCGGGACCGAGAGCTGGTGCTGTCGATCGGACACAAGGCGCCGTCGCCCAACGGCGGGAAACGCCCGGTTGAGTTGGCGCCCAACGGCGCATCGGGCACCTTTCTCGGTCTTTCCGTTCGCCGGGGCCGCGTGGACCAAGCGTTGGTCGATTTCGCCGGTTTGGAGACGGTACCGGATCGAACCGTCTCCGTCTCCACCGCCAGGGGAATCGAACGCCACCTTGTCGCGGCCGTTGAACGGGCGGTGAACGGTCCGGCCCCGCTCCTTGGTGTCGGAATCGCAATCGCTTCCGTTGTGGACCGGCTCGGTGCCGTTCACGCCTCTGCTGCGTTCCCCCACTCTCTGGGCGATCTCGCGTCACGGGTCCGGGAGGCGGTGGGCCTCGCCGACGAGATTCCCCTGGTTATCGAAAACGATGCGAACTGCGCCGCGTTGACCGTCGCCCGCCCCGGCGTGACGTCGCTCGCCTTTGTGATCTCTTCCGCACCGGCCACGATCGGTGCCGGTCTCGCGATCGATGGGGAGCTCTACCGGGGTGCCCGCAACTCGGCGGGGGAACTCTTCGCTCCGGACGCGCCCGACACCTCCGCCGCCGCGGTAGATCTCCTTGCGTCGGTAATCCGTTTCGCCGATCCGGACACCGTGCTCTTTGTCCACGACGATCTATCTTCGGCGGAGGGCCTTGTTGCCGGTGACCACCTCCCCCCCGACTTGGCGATACACCACGATGAGTACCCGGGAGCACCGCTCACCGGCGCAGTAGAGTTTGCCTACGCTCGGGCATTGCCCGGGCTGATCGGTTTTTCAGAATCAGGAGGAAGGAAATGAAGGGAAACGTCCTGGTCGGACAGTCGGGTGGTCCCACATCCGTCATCAACGCAAGTCTGGCCGGCGTGATCACCGCGGCGCAAGGCGCCGCGGGGGCTGGAACGGTAGGAGAGGTCCTGGGGATGCGTTTCGCGATCGAGGGATTTCTCCAGGGTCACACGGTTCCCCTTGGAGCCGTCTCCGGCGACCGGTTGGCGCTGCTGGAACGAACCCCGGCGTCGGCCCTCGGCTCGTGCCGCTATAAACTCGCCGACGAAGACCTGCCGGCGATCCTTCGCCGCCTGGAGGAGTTCGATATCCGCTACCTCTTTTACATCGGCGGCAACGACACAATGGACACGATCCACCGGATCGAGGCGTATTGCAGGCAGGAGGGGTACGAGATCCGTGGTATCGGAATACCCAAAACGGTCGACAACGACCTCTTCGCGACCGACCATACGCCGGGTTACCCGTCGGCGGCGCGGTACGTTGCGCTCTCGGTTCGGCAGGCGGGTCGCCTGGCGTCCGACATGCGCCACGTTGACCAGTTCGTCGTTCACCAGACGGTGGGACGGGAGGCGGGATGGCTCGCAGCCGCCTCTGCCCTGGCGCGACGGGCACCCCACGAGGCTCCGCACATCATCTACACTCCGGAACGGCCACTCACCCGGGAAGGTATCATCGAGGATGTAGAGAACGCGCACAGGGAACACGGCTTCGTTTCGATCGTGGTTGGAGAGGGTATCGTTTGGGAGGACGGATCGCCCGTGTCGGCCGGCACGAGCCGCGACCGTTTCGCCAACGTGGAGTTCGGGGCGATGGGTGGAACGAGCGCCGCCTTCGCGGTGCACCGCCTGGTATCGGACCACTTTGGGTTCCGGGGGGAGTTCCAGATCCCCGAGTCACTCGCCATGGCCGCCGACGACCGCGTGGTAAACCTGGACCGCGCGGAAGCGCGCCGGTGCGGCGAAAACGCCGTAGAACGCGCCATGGCCGGCGAATCGGGTGTAATGGTCACAATCGAACGCGCCCCGGATGAACCGTACCGGACGTCCATCGGTACTGCGCCGCTAAGGGAGGTGGCCGTTCGGGCAAAGCCGATGCCTGAAGAGTATCTCGAACCGGGCTGGGTGTCGGAGCGATTCCTGCAATATGCGCGTCCGCTGGTAGGCGAGATGCCCGAGTATTTTACGGTGGAGGGAAACAATGGGTGAGTTTGCAATTCTGTCGGAGATGCGCGAATCGATTCGGGTAATCCGAAACCTCGATACACATGCGGTCGCGCGGTACGCTCCGCGGCAGCAGCGCGTCATGTTCAGCGGCGAGGGTTCTTCGCGAATCTTCCCCGCCAAAAACGCCATCGCCCACGCTCTCAGAACGGGATCGGACCTTTGCATCGCCACCGAAGGAGCGTTGCAGGCGTCGGAGTACCCGCTCGAGGGCCGGCACGTCTACGTGGGATCCAACTCGGGACGGACCGCGGAAGGGGTGAAACTGATCCGCGCCGTCGCGGGCCGCCGGCCCGATCGCGGTACGACGCCGCTCACGGCCGTGGTGGCCCACGGCGACACGCCGATCGCCAACGAAGCGGACGACGCGTACGTGTTGACCTGCGGCCCGGAACGGGCGGTGGCGGCGACAAAGTCGGTAATCGAGCAGGCGCTGTTCTACCGGCTCCTGGTTGATCCAGTGGAGGAAGACGATCAGCTCGATAGGCTCGCTTCCGCCGTGGAAACGGCCTTAAATTATACGCTTCCGCCGGAGTTGGTGAAACGCTGCGCCACGGCGCGAACGATCTGCTTTGCCGGTCGGAACGACGGCGTGGCGGAAGAGCTTACGTTGAAGACGAACGAGATCACCAGGAAGCAATCGGCGTTTTTCGAGGGGACCTACGCCGTTCACGGCGTGGAGGAGGTTCTCACCGAGCGCGACGTGGTCATCGTGGTCGATCCCTTCTCGGACCAGGAAGCGAAGTTCGAGGAAGTGCTCCTTGGCGGCGTTGGTGCAGCGGTCTTCGCGATCGCGCCGCGGGCAACGCGTTTTCCCACCGTTCCGGTGCCGGAGGTACCCGGATGGGACACCTTTGTGCAGATCGCCGCCGGGTGGAACGTACTGACGGCGGTGGGTGACGCACTTGGCGTCGACATAGATCGTCCGGAGCGGGCCAGGAAGGTGGGTAATGAACTCGTCGATTGACGGACAATTTGTTGTGGCCCGGCGAACCGCCGAAGAGGGTTCGATCCTCCGGGTGAATCTCCTGGAGGCGCTCGGCGCGGCGGCGAGCGAACGGTGGCTCTTCATCGGCCCCCACGACGACGATATCGTTATAGCCGGCGGACTGCTCCTGCAGGCCGCCCTGGCGGCGGGCGTTGACGTTCACTGCGCGGTAGTTACCGACGGTCGCCAAGGGTACACCCGCGTGGAAGACGCCGAATCGATCGCGGCGATCCGGCGATCCGAGGCGGAGGAGTCCTTCGCGTTGGTGGGTACGGTGAATCCCGTGGTATGGATGGGGTATCCCGACGGAGACCTGGCCCGCCACGGGGGGCGGCGCCGGGCGGTCGGCGAGGACGAGCCGGATGTTCGCCGGGGCCGCACAGGCCTTCAGAACAGCCTCGTTGCGGAACTGCGCCGGATCGATCCGAGCCGCGTCTTTGCGCTCTCCGGTGTCGACCACCACCCGGACCACCAGGTTGTCTACCGCGAGCTGGTGATATCGCTCATCCACGCCCAGGGTCTCATCTGGCCCGAGTTGGGAGAACCGATCGGGGCAATTCCTTCACTGTACGAACTGGCGGCGTATCGCTCCTTTGTGGAGCCGCCGGATTTCCAGGTAACCGCGCAGGCACAGGCGTTCGATCGCAAGCTCTCCGCGATCGGAGCGTACCGTTCGCAGCGGCAGATCGAGAACATCGTCGCACCGATGCGGCGCGCGGGACCGGTGGAGTACTTTCGCAGCGTACCCTTCTCTTTCTACGACCCCCGGGCGTACAATACCCTCTTCGCCGACGAAGGCGCGGATGAATGACACCCTCACGCTGACGGATCCGCGAACCGGCGCCCAGGCAGCGATCGATACCCTGGGCGGCACCGTCTCCTCCCTGAGGCTGCCCTTTTCAGGCACGCCCCTGGAGGTGTTGGGCCGGTATCCGCCGGAACTCTTCTCGGGACGGGTGCTCTGGCCCTTTTGTGATCGGATCGCCCGCGGCCGGTACACGTTCGACGGAGTCGAACGGCGCATACCGGGGAATGATCTGGAAACGGGCGACGCGATTCACGGTTTTCTCTTCCGGCGTCGCCTTGCCGTGGAAACCCACGAACAGGTGGAGACGGGGGCTCACCTCATCCTCCGGGATGACCTCGGGCCCACCGAAGAAGAGGGATACCCCTTTTCCATGACGGTCCGCGTCACCTATCTCCTCGCGGCCGGGGTCTTTCAACTCCGCATCGAGACGGTGAACACCGGGGATACCGCGGCCCCGCTCACCGTTGGTTGGCACCCCTACTTCGCCGTTCCCGGTGACGAGCCGGCGGTAGCCGACACGTGGACGCTGTGCACCACCATGACCCACTACTATCCCGTTGACGACCGGCTCATTCCCTCGGGCGGGACTGAACCGGTCGATCACTCGCCGTTCGACTTTCTGACGCCTTCCTCGGTCGGAACGCACGACTACGACGTGTGTCTCACGAGGCAGGAGTGCTCCCGGTCCGCAGCGCCCTCCGCCACGCGTGACCTCTCGCCCGCCGAACCTCCGTTGATCCAGGCGGTGCTCTCGAAGGGCCACCGCTCCATTCGCATCGAGGGAAGCGGCGCCTTCCGCCGGCTACAGCTCTTCGTACCGCCGGACCGTGGCGCGATCGCGATTGAACCGATCAGCGCACCGGCGGGGGCATTTGACCAACCGGCGTTGGGGTTGACGGTGCTACAGCCGGGAGAATCCGCAATCGCCGCCGCCTCCGTCCAGGCTCGAACAGCGAAGAGATAGCAATTCTCAGTATGGACGGAGGGCGCCGAGCCCTCCGACGACTATGTCTCCGTCAAAGGACAGGTAGTTCGCATGGTGGAGATCACATTGCCGAATGGAGGCGAATTGTACCAGGCGCGCCCGGAAGGAAGAACAAAACGCGTCTCTGCAGCGCAGCGAAGCCAAGCGTTTTGCTCTTCCTTCCGGAGGCAGCCATGAAACGAACCGTGCCACGGGTATGTGATCTCCACCATGCGAACTGTCGGCGAAGAAAATTGATACTTGAGTGATTTCCTTATCCATTGTATACTACTGTTATCCGGAGGAAATCATAGATGCGAATCACGACGAAGGGACGCTACGCGCTGCGGGCGATTACCAATCTTGCTGCATCCTACGACGGGAAGCCGCGCCCGATCAAAACGATCGCGGCGGAAGAGGGCATCTCACCGGAGTTTCTCGAGCAGATCTTCTTCCGGCTCAAGAAGGCCGAAATCATCGGGTCGGTTCGCGGTCCCGGCGGCGGATTTGTACTTTCCCGTGATCCCGCGGACATCTCCGTGAAGGACATCTTCATCGCCGTGGAGGAGGGCATCGACCTCACCCCGTGTACCGCGTGCGGCAACGGCACCGACGGGGGGAAGTGCGAACGCCGTGACGATTGCATCGTTTATCCCGTGTGGAAGGAGGCTTCGGACTACATCCTCACCTACTTCGACAACATCACGCTTCAATCGATCCTCGACACGCACGGCGATCGGATATACCGTCTTCTCAAGCACGCCCGCGCTACGGCGTAGCGTTTACGCCTGGTCGCCCTCCGGGGGAGCACCCGCTCCTCCCGGCTCGCTCTCTCCGCCCGGTTTCCGGCCCGGCGCCCTGGTTGCGTCGGATCGTACGTGCAGATCAACCTGTGGAAAGGGTATCTCGATACCGTTCTCCTTGAATGCCCGCCAGATCTCCATGTTGGTCCAGGCCATCGAGGCGATTCTGTCCGTTGCGCTTCTGATGACGGCGCACACCCGGACGGTGATACCCGAGTCGTCAAACGACCACACCTGGAAGAAGTGCTCGCCCTCCGGCACCGCGTAGGGATTCCTGGCCGCCACTTCGAGCATCACCCGCTCCACCCGTTCGAGGTCGCTCGAGTAACTGACCTGAACAGGATTGCAGACGATGATACTCGGGTTTTCGTAGGAGTAGTTGTGAACATTGCTCTCGGTCAGGTCCTTGTTGGGAATGATGATCGTCTCGTTCGTGATCGTGTTCACCACCGTATGGATGAACTTGATGGTCTGAACGGTCCCCTCGATGTCGCCTACGAGTATGCGGTCACCCTCTTTGATAGGGCGTGCAAAGATGATCACCAGACCGGCGAACATGTTCCCCACCACCCCCTGCAGGCCGAAACCGACACCTATACCGAGCACGCCAAAGAGCACGGCCAGGGACGACAGGTTGATCCCGATAATGCTTAGACCGATCACAACGGAGATCGTCATCACGGACCAGCGCAG
>JANQHT010000080.1 GCA_028282545.1 Spirochaetales bacterium | reverse complement strand
AGCGTCGCGCCTACGACCAGTTCGGTTTTGCCGGTGTTGAATCGATGGGCGAAGGTGCCGAGGGTTTTTCCACCGTATTTCACGATTTCGAGGACATTTTCGGCGATTTCTCCGGCATCTTCGATTCCTTTTTCGGAGGAGGAGGCGGACGCGGTCGACGGCGGCGCTCCGGTCCCGCCCGCGGGTCCGACCTTCGGTACGACCTCGAGATCGACTTCGAGGACGCCGTGTTCGGGTCCAAGGCGGAAATCTCGTACTCCCGGCAGTCGCTGTGTGAAACGTGCGGCGGTTCGGGGGCCTCTCCCGGGAGCGGGACGCAAACGTGCTCTACCTGTGGCGGTTCCGGGCAGGTCCGGCGAAGCTCCGGGTTTTTCTCGGTGGCCAGCGTGTGCCCCACCTGCAACGGGCAGGGTACCGTCATCGAAAAGCCCTGTACCTCCTGCCGGGGGGCCGGCGTTGTGGGCAAGAACCAACGTATCAAGGTTTCCATTCCGGCGGGAATCGCGAACGGACAGCGCATCACGATCCCACGCCAGGGCGACGCCGCTCCCCACAACGGTGAACCCGGCGACCTCCACGTGGTGGTACACGTTCGAAGCCACCGTTTTTTCGAACGCGACGGGACGGACGCCTATTGCGTGGTCCCGATCAACGTGGCCCAGGCGGCGCTCGGTGCGGAAATCACCGTTCCGACCCTCGACGGAAAACGCGTCAAGCTCAAGGTCCCCTCCGGTACCCAGAGCGGTAAGATACTTCGCCTTCGAAACGAAGGTATCCCCGTTCTCAACAATGCCGGCCGGCGGGGCGATCTATACGTGAAGCTCCAGGTGGTGATACCCAAGCGGGTCAACGGAAAAGAAAAAGAGCTCTTCACGGAGCTTGGGAGGGCTCTCGGGGAGAACTCCTCGCCCAATCCCATCCCGCTCTCCGATCTATAGGACAATCCGCTACACCGCAGCAATTCTCAGTACGGAGAGCGGCGAGCCCTCCGGCGGATTTGCCTGAAGCCAAGCACCACATAGCTCGCATTTTGGAGATCACATGGCGGCTCGCAGGGGTGTTTTGCCGGCCGCGCCCGGAAATAAGAACAAAACGCGTCTCTGCAGCGCAGCGAAGCCAAGCGTTCTGATCTCTAAAATGAGAAGCGCCGGCTACATCGTCTCCCGCTCCGTGCCGATAACGGGATAGGAGGCCGTATGAAACTTTCACACTTGCTTCGCGCCGTTATTCTCGCAGCGGTGCTCCTGCCCATTGCCGGCGCCCAGACGCTGGACGGCGACTTCCTCAACCACGAGAACGAGGAACCCCTGATCTTTGACGTCTCCGAATACGACCGTACCTGGATTACCGGTGACACCGACAACGACGCGACGGTGGATTACGCGCTTCGTCTGGACGAGTACGGCCAGAAATTCCTCGAAGCGGTCGACTTCAACCGTGACGGCAAAATGGACGATTTCTATTTCTACCACGACGGTGCGTTGAAACGGGAAGAACTCGACACGAACTACGACGGGCGTATCGACCTGTGGATCTTCCTCCACCGCGGCGTATACGTCGAGGCGTATCACCGAGATACCGACTACGACGGCGTCGTTGATCTGATCAAGGAGTTCGGTGGGCCCTGATGTGGCTCACCAGCCGCCACGCCATCGAGACGGCCTTGCGCCGGGGTGCTAGGGGCACGCTCTACCTCTCTCGCGACAAGCGAAA
>JANQHT010000073.1 GCA_028282545.1 Spirochaetales bacterium | reverse complement strand
GACTTCTCCAGATCGAAACGGGGGCGGAAGCCCGCTTCGTCGAGCAGGTTCGGAAGGACCCGCGCGTGGACGTGACGGAACGCTCCGGCCTGTGCCTCTGGTGGCCGCGACGAAAACTGCGCATTCGGCGACGAGGCCGTCGTGTTAACGTGGTTGCCCCCGTCTTTCCCGGTTATCTCTTCCTCCAGGCGCCGGAAATCGACGAAACGCTCTTCCGCACGCTCCGCTCCACCCGCGGCTTCTATCGCTTCCTGCGGGACAACAGGAATATTGAGCCGCTCGGCGGAAAGGACCTGGAGACGATCCGCCACTTCTTATCGTTCGGCGAAGTGCTGGATCGTTCGACCGTCACGTTTGACGAGAACAACCGGATCGTTGTGCAGCGCGGTCCGTTGAAGGGACTTGAGGGATTGATCATAAAGGTTGACAAGCGTAAACGTCGCGCCAAGGTGCGTCTGGACCTCTACGAGAACTCCTTTTCGGTCGATCTGGGGTTCGAGATTCTTGAGGCGTCCCGGTGAGTCGAACAAACCGAGTCTACGTAATCGGTGCGGGGTTCGCCGGGAGGGCCATAGCGCGCGATCTCGTTCAAAAGGGCGTCGTCGGCCGCGTTGTCGCCTTTCTCGACGACGACGAATCGATTATCGGGACGCGGATCGATGATATCCCGGTACTGGGCCCGATCAGCGACGTGGTCCAGCTCGTCGAAAAAACGCCGGCCGACGAAGCGCTCATCGCGATACCAAGTGCGACCCGGGACGATGTTCGACGCCTCTATGCGACGCTTCGGCAGGCTCACTTCAGTCGGATCCGCATTCTTCCGTCGGTGTCGCAGATCATCGACGGTCAGGCGCACTTCATCCAGACGCGCCAGATCGATCCGCAGGATCTCCTGGGCCGGACACCGGCCAATATCGATCTCAAGAACAGTCTGCGCTACCTCCGTGGTAAGCGCGTCCTGATAACCGGCGCCGGCGGAAGTATCGGGAGCGAACTGGCGCGGCAACTTCTGTCTGGCGGAGCGGAACGGATCTACCTCTTTGGCCACGGCGAAAACTCCGTTTTTGAGATCGACAGCGAGTTGCGCCTCCTGCAGGAGGAGGGCGTGGGCGAGAGCGCCCGTATCGTCCCGGTCATCGGTGAACTCAAGGACAGGGACTACACCGACTTTATCCTCAAGCGCCTCAAGGCCGACGTGGTGTTCCACACGGCGGCGTTCAAGCACGTACCCATGATGGAAGCCAACCCGGTTGCCGCCGTTGCCAACAACGCCTTTGGGACGTTGAATCTTCTCGAGGCGTCGCAGGCGGCCGGCGTAGAGCGGTTTGTGCTTATCTCGACCGACAAAGCGGTGGAGCCCGCCAGCGTCTACGGCGCGTCCAAGCTGATCGCCGAGCGCCTGGCGATGGAGTGGCCCGCGGGTTCCATGGCGACCATGGTGGTTCGCTTCGGAAACGTTCTGGGATCGCGGGGCAGCATCCTTCCGCTCTTCGGCCGGCAGATAGCAAAGGGCGGCCCCGTCACGGTGACCGACCCGGAGGCAACGCGGTTTTTTATGACCATTCCTGAAGCGGTCTCCCTCGTTCTGGAGGCCGGTGGTGTGGGCCTTGACCGGCAACTGTACGTCCTGGACATGGGTGAACCGGTGAACATCCGCGAGTTGGCGGAGCAGATGATCCGTTTTTACGGGTACGAGCCGGAAGTCGATATCCCGATCTGCCACACCGGACTCCGCCCCGGTGAGAAGCGAACGGAGTCGCTCCTGGCAAACGGTGAAACTCGACGCGCCACCGACCTCGAACGGATCCACCTGGTGGAACGGGAACCATCGGACCGTACGTGGACGGAACGGCTGCTGTCGGAGTTGCGTCCCGTCTGCTTCTTCGATCCGGACGACCCCACACCGTACCGCAACCGGCGACGACTGCGGGCAATCCTGCGGAACGCAATTCCTACGCTCCCGGACAAAGCCAACGAGCCGGAGTATTGACGGTGGAACCGATTCCGTTCGCCCGGCCCGACATCACCGACCGCGAGATTGCGGCGGTTGCGCGCGTCATGCGCTCCGGCTGGCTGACAACAGGCCCCGAGGCGCTCGCCTTCGAGAAGGAGTTCGGAGAGTACGTACACGCCCGGCACGCGCTGGCGGTCAACAGCGCCACCGCCGGATTGCACCTATCGCTGGAAGCCATGGGCATCGGAGAGGGTGACTTGGTATTCACCTCTCCATTCACGTTTGCCGCGACAGCAGAGGTTGCGCGGTACCTGGGCGCTGAAGTCCGCTTCGCCGACATCGACCCCGCGACCGGGTGCCTCGCCCCGGAAGCGCTGGATCGGGCGGTTGCAACGGCCACCGGCGGCACCCCGGCCGCGGTCATTCCCGTTCATTACGGCGGAGCGGTGTGCGACATGGAATCAATCAACGGGGTGGCCCGTCGTCACAAACTGCGCGTCGTCGAAGACGCGGCTCACGCGTTTCCCGCGGAAACGGAGCGCGGTTTCGCCGGAACGCTCGCGGAGGCCGGAGTCTTTTCCTTCTACGCGACGAAACCGCTCACAACGGGTGAAGGCGGGATGGTGTGCACCGATGACGATGACCTGGCAAAGCGCATCCACCTCATGCGCCTGCACGGTATTGACCGCGAAGCGTGGGACCGTTACCGATCACCCGGGGCGTCGTGGTATTACGAAGTGACGGAAGCGGGGTTCAAATATAACCTTTCAGACATGTTGGCGGCGGTGGGCCGCGTCCAGTTGGAGCGGGCCGGGGAGATCCTGCGAGAACGGCGACGGCTTGCCAAACGGTACGAAGGTGCCCTCCGGGCGTGCCCCTTCCTGGAACTCCCGCCCGGTGCGTCCGAGCACGCCTGGCATCTCTACCCGGTGCTTGTACGGCCCGCCGTACTCGGGAGTGACCGCGATACGGTTGTTGAGCGCCTGAAGGAGGCGGGAATCGGGACGTCGGTACACTACGTTCCCCTCCACGTCATGCCCTACTACGCGCGTCGTTACTCGCATTCTCCCGGCGATTTTCCCGTTGCCTTTGACCGCTACACGCGCACCTTCAGCCTGCCTCTCTATTCCGGACTCTCCGACGCGGACCAGGATCGCGTGATCGAAGCGCTCACGGAGCTTCCCCGTCTGGTACAATAGCGCCGATGAGTGAGTGGATCTGTGCACGATGCGTCCTCGCGGAGGAGCCGGGAGCGTCCGTTGATATCGGGTCGTCACCGATTCCGCCCGATTGCACGTTGATGACCGGCGCCGACATAGAGGGTTCAACGTACCTGGCGCCGCCGGCAGAGGCGGTGCAGGTCCTGCCGCGGTCCGCATCGTACCGGGGAGAACCGATCGGCGTACTCACCGGCCCCGACTGGAACACGATTGACCGCCTCCGGCGAAGCATCGAACAGGTTGGGGCCGACGCCGCAGCGGGGAAACCGGAGAGCGCCGGCGCACCGGAGGCGCGGAGGAAGAAACCCGGTCGACGGCGCGACATCATCCACGAAACGACCGGTACAACGGCGCCGCAGCTTCACCTTACTAAAGAGGCGATGTGGGTCCAGGCGAAACCGCTCGCGGAGGGGTGTGAAGTCATCGTCCCCACGCAGTGGCCCGCACACGTTGTACGTTCGGTCGCCGCCGCTCTGGGAACTCATCACCGAAACGTATCCGTGGTTCCCGTTGCCCCGGGAATCACCCGCGATGCCGCCGCCCTCTTTCCAAGCCTGCTCGCGACGCTGGCGGCACTGGTCGCGAAGGTAACCGGCGGTGCGATTCTACTCAGCACGACGATTCCGGAATCGTACCTCTCGGGCGGCCGCACCGGACACTCGGCGACGTGGCGAAGCGTCCTCGACGAGAACGGTCGTATCCGGGAAGCATCGGTGGCAACCGTAATCGACTTCGGGGCGTACCAGGCGTTCACCGCGGAGATCGATGCCCGCGCGACGGCGCCGCACAACCTCTTGTACGGCACCGCTGCCGTTGCGACAACGCTCCGGACCAGCCGGCAGGTTCCGCTGGCGCTCTTCGAAGGCCTCTTCGATTCGGAGTTTGCCTTTGGCCGCGAACTTCACGCAAACGAACTGTGCGGAGCGCGAGGCTGGGATCCGATCGAGTGGCGACTCATGCACCTGGAAGCCGCCGCCCGGGTAGCCGGGGACGTCCTCAAGGACGCCGCAGGTCGTGCCGATTTTCGCCGCAGGTACGCCGCAAACCGGGCTCGCCTGAACCGCGAAAGCGCTCAAAAAGCGCACGGCCCTTCTACGCGGGGCGTCGGTATCGCCCTTGCGGCCCAACAGTGCGGATTCGTGGCCACCCTTTCGGACGGTTCCATCTCGGTCCGGCTGGAACAGGACGGTATTGCGGTACTCCGGTGCTCACTGCCGGCGGCGAATCCCGAACTCAAGCGGTACTGGCGTCAACTCGTGGCCACTCACCTGGATATCGATGAATCGGACGTCCTGATGGACGACGAGTTCAACGAGGAGAAACGCAACACCGGTCCGGCGATCCTCTCCCGTGGCGTCTCGATCGTACCGCGCGCAATTCGGTCCGCCTGCGACGCGATCCGCCGTCAGCGATTTCGCGCTCCTCTTCCCATCGAAGTGTCGCGATCCGTCCGCATTCCAAAAAGCGGGAAAACACCCGCCGACGTGGCCCGGTCATTCGGCGCCGCAGTGGTCGAGACCGAGTTCCACCCCAGTACGGCGGAGTTCGATATCCGGTCGGTCCACATCTCGATCTATGCCGGTGCCGTGGTGAACCGCTCCGCGGCGGAATCGGAAATTCGCCGGGGTGTGTTCCAGGCGCTCGCCTGGGCGCTTCACGAGGGCGCGCCCCCCGACGGTTCGGTCGTCCCGGGCACTGGGTGGTACGACACAACCTTTCGGGGACGATTGCCACGCGTATCGATCTCTTTTGTGGAGGCGGGAGCGAAAGACGTTCCCTCCGGCGTGGCGGAACTTCCCTTCGCCACGGTTCCCGCCGCAACCGTGTCCGCCCTTGCACAGGCCACGGGCGTCCCGATCCGCGCGATCCCCGTTGACCTGCCGGCAATCATCCGCGCATGGGGGCAGCCATGACGATACAGGCGCAGGTGGACGGCGTGACGATCACGAGAGACCTCCCGCCGGAGGCTTCGGTAATGGAGTTCGTCGGGGATGGTCGCGATCAGCCCTGTGCGGACGGCCGCTGCCTGCGGTGCCTCGTATTACTCGGTGACCGCGTGGTTCACGCCTGTCGCGTTCCGGCGTACCGCGCCCACAACGGGAACGTGACGACCGCCGCCGCCCTCGACTCGCGCCCGGAATACCGTGACATACTTCGCGCGTTCCGACGAGTCGGCCTGGGGACGTGTGCGGAGGCGCATCCGTACCTGGTGTTCCTGGCGATCCATCACCTTTCGGAAGGGTCCTCACCGGGCACCGGTGAAACGGGTCTTCTCAGCAGGCATATCAACGACCGCTGTTCGAACCGCACGGACTTCGAACGCGCCCTGAGAATTGCCGCGGGCATGAGACGGCGGAGGACACATGAGCGACCGGCACGACGATAAGAGCCTTCCCGCCAAGGAGGCAGTCTACATCCCGGAGACGATAAACGAGGCGATGCAGCACCTCAGGCAGAATCGCGATACAACCATCTGGGCCGGCGGAACCCATGCGATGACGCGGCCCTCCCGGGAGGGCCGCGTGATGTCCGTCCACGCCGTCCATGAACTGAGGCGCGTTATCCGCCGGGAAGACCATCTCGAGATCGGTGCGTCCGTCCCGTTGGCACGCCTCCGGCTGCTCGGAGAGCGCTTTCTTCCGGAAGTGCTTCGGCAGGCACTGGACGAGGTGGGGCCCCCGCCGCTGCAAAATACCGCCACGATCGGCGGTTTACTGGCCGTTCCCGAGACGATCCTCCCAACGGCACTTGTCCTGAGACTCCTGGCCGCGCGCGTCGAGGCCAGGCGCACGGAGGGGACGCGTTGGATCGCCCTCGCCGGTGAGCAACGGGCGCTCGCTTCCGAAATTCGCCGCGGAGAATTGATCACCCGCGTCCGCGTCCCCTCACGCCGTTGGACCCATTGGATCAGCCATAGTTTCGGCCGTCCCTATCCGCGGGACGGTGATAGCCTGACGGTGGCGGCGATGCTGGCCGTAGACAAGGAGACGATTTCAGAAGTCCGTATGGCCGCCGTGTACGCCTCGCGGTACCTCGTTCGGACTCGTGAACTCGAGGCCGAACTGGTAGGGAAGCGCCACCCGCTCCAGTCACGGGACGCGGCGATGGTTGAACAGCAGCTCGGTGCACACGCGACCCTGCAGACCGAATTCTCCGAACTGGCTCGGCATCGAACCGTGCACGGCATCATATCGTTCCTTCAGCAGCGGTAGGGAGGTACCGTGGCATCGTCGTTTGTTCATCTTCACAATCACACCGACTTCAGCCTGCTCAAGGGCGCCTCGTCGATCCCGGGACTCGTCGGACGTATCCAGGAGCTGGAGATGGACGCGGTTGCCATCACCGACGACGGCAACCTCTTCGGCGCACTCACCTTCTATAAGCAGTGCCGCGTTGCCGGGATCAAACCGATCATCGGGTGTGATTTCTACGTGGCCGAGGAATCGCGCCATCGAAAGAGCGGTCTCGACTCCGGTATGCGCGCCAACCGCGTTGTCCTGCTCGCTTCGAACGAGGCGGGGTACCGGAACCTCATCCGCCTCACCTCGTACGCGTATACGGAGGGGTTCTACTATCGCCCACGCATCGACCACGAGTTGATGGAGACGTATCGGGAAGGCCTCATCCTGTTGAGCGGCTCACTTTCGGGCGAATTGCCCCGCCTTTTGCTCGCGAACCGTCGCGACGAGGCGCTCTCGCTGGCGCGGTGGTACCGGGAAGTGTACGGAGAGGGCAACGCCTACATCGAACTGACCGATCACGGGATACCGGAACAGCGCGTATTGCTCGACATGCTCAGCGATATCGCCGAAACCGCGGGTCTTCCTCTCGTCGCGGCAAACGACACGCACTACCTTCGCAGGGAGGATGCCAACGCCCAGGACGTCCTGCTCTGTATCGGGGCCGCAAAAAAGAAAAGCGACACAAACCGGTTCCGCTTCTCCACCGACGAGTTCTATGTGAAAAGCGCCGCCGAGATGGAAGAACGCTTCTCCGCGTACCCCGAGGCGATCGCAAATAGCCGCGCCATCGCCGACGCGGTAGACATCACCGTCGATCTGCCCGGTCCGCGCTTCCCCGTATACGAAATCCCGGCGGACCACGAAAACCGCGACGAGTACCTCCGTTACCTGACCCGCGAAGGTCTCGTAGAACGGTACGCAAAGGTGACGCCCGCGCTCGAAGAGCGGGCGGAACGGGAGTTGGACGTCATTATTTCCATGGGTTTCACCGGATATTTCCTGATCGTCTGGGATTTTATTAAGTTCGCCCGCGACAACGGTATTCCCGTTGGACCCGGGCGCGGCTCCGGTGCCGGTTCAATCGTTGCGTACGCGCTGAAGATCACCGACATCGACCCGTTGAGATACGGGCTCCTCTTCGAACGGTTTCTGAATCCGGAGCGAATCTCGATGCCGGACTTCGACATCGACTTCTGTTTCGAACGGCGAGGCGAAGTCATCGATTACGTCACCGGAAAATACGGTGATTCGAAGGTCGGACAGATCATCACGTTCGGAACGCTCAAGGCGAAGCTGGTGATTCGCGATGTCGCCCGGGTACTTGGACTGGCCTTCGAGGAGGCCGACGCGATCGCCAAGCTCGTTCCCAGGGACCTGAAGATGACGCTGGAGAAGGCGTTGAAGGTGGAACCTCGCCTGAGCGAACTCGGGGAGCGCGGCGACGTATACGAAGAGTTGATTGACGTGAGCCGCCGTCTCGAAGGGCTGCATCGTCACGCATCTACCCACGCCGCCGGAGTCGTTATCGGCGAGAAGGACCTGATCGAATACGTTCCGCTCTACCGCGATTCAAAAACGGGATCGATCTCCACGCAGTATTCGATGGAACTGCTCGAAGACTGCGGGCTGGTGAAGATGGACTTCCTCGGGTTGAAGACGCTGACGCTCCTGAAAAACACGGAAGCGCTGATTCGCCAACGGGACGCGGCGTTTTCGATTGACGCGATACGCGAAGACGACCCCGCCACGTTCGAGATGCTCGGAAAGGGTCTCAGCCGAGCCATTTTCCAGTTCGAGAGTTCCGGTATGCAGGACGTTCTTAGGCGGGCGCGCCCGGACAAGATTGAAGACCTCATCGCGTTGAATGCACTCTATCGGCCGGGGCCGATGCAGTTTATCGACAAGTTCGTCGACTCCAAAAACGGCCGTACGGCAATCACCTATCCCCTCCCGGCACTCGAGTCGATCCTGAAGGAGACGTACGGCGTTATCGTCTACCAGGAACAGGTCATGGAGATTGTACAAACGGTGGGAGGCTTTTCACTGGGGCAGGCTGATATTCTGCGACGCGCCATGGGCAAGAAGAAGGAAGACGAAATGGCGCGGATGCAGGTGGATTTCGTCCGCGGCGCCGGAGAGCGCGGCTACAGTGAAGCGCAGGCGAACGAGATCTTCGAGCTCCTACAGCCTTTCGCCGGGTACGGTTTCAATAAGTCCCACGCCGCGGCCTACTCGGTCCTGGCGTATCAGACCGCGTATCTCAAGGCCAACCACCCGGTTGAGTTCATCGCCGCGAACCTTACCAATGAGGTTGGCAACCCCGACAAGTTTGCCGAGTACCTCGAGGAGGCACAGGTCCTGGAAATCGGCGTGATTCCGCCCGACGTCAATCGGAGCCGCAAGTATTTCGCGGTCGACGGGAACGATGTGGTCTTCGGTCTGGTAGGGATCAAGAACATCGGCGGCGGCGCCGTTGATGCGATCGTTGAGGAGCGCGACCAAAACGGGCCGTACCGTTCCTTTTCCGATTTTCTCGAGCGCCACGACATGCGCGTGGTGAACAAAAAGGTCGTGGAAACGGCAATACAGGTGGGGTTGTTCGATTCCCTTGGGACAAATCGTGCGACGCTTGCCGCCAACCTGGACCGGCTGGTCGACGCGGCGAGTTACCAGCGGGAAGGACGCGCCTCAGGTCAGAGTTCGCTCTTTGGTGACGACGAAACCGTGCAAAACGTCCCGATAGAACCCCGGCCGGAGTGGGATGCCACGGAACGGCTCGCGTACGAACGGGATTTGCTGGGGTTCTACTTCTCCGGGCACCCGCTCGACGACTATCGCGAGTACATACGCGCCGCGGCAACGATCAACCTCGCTCGTCCGGAATCGGCGATCGCCGGGCAACGGTACACCGTTGTGGGCCTGGTAAAGGCGATTCGAACGGTGATAACAAAACGGGGCGACCGGATGGCTTTTGCCACCCTAGAAGACCTATCCGGCGAAATCGACGTGGTTCTCTTCCCCGAGCCCTTTGCCGCGTACGAGGAATCGCTGATTCCAAACACCGTTGTCGGGTGTATCGGGACGATCGAGCAGCGAAACGGGGAGTACCAGTTCGTCCTGGCCGAGGTTCGCCCGTTGGATGAACTGGATGAACGAGACGACGGTGCGGTCCACGTTCGTATCGCCGGAGACTCGGTCAACGAAGAGACGCTCTACCTGCTCCGAGGCGACCTGGGAGGGTACGCCGGCGGCGCGGATCTTTTTCTTCATATCCCAAGCGGAGACGGTGAGACGGTCATCAAAGCGTCGGCTCAGTTGCGTGTTTCGTCGAAACGTGAAACACTGGCCAGACTTCGTGACCACCCGTTGGTCAAAGAGACGTGGAAAGAGTGATGCAAGGCGTTTTTCGTGTCGCCGGCGCGGCCGTTTCCATCTACATGCTGCTCATATTCGTACGGGTCCTGCTCACCTGGTTCAGCGGTGCCCGCTACGGCCGGGCGTATGAGGTACTCGCCTCGGTAACCGACCCGTACCTGGACTGGTTTCGGAGGACGACCCCGGTCCGCTTCGGTGCATTCGATTTCTCGCCGCTCGTTGGGATCCTCGCGCTCGGTATCGTCGGTAACGTCTTCAGTCGCATCGCGATTTCGGGGTCGATTACCGTGGGATACCTCTTGGCCATCGTGCTGTCGGCGGTCTGGTCGGTGGTTTCCTTTTTTCTGCTCTTTTTCCTGGTCGTGGCGGCGATTCGGATGGTCGGCCTGGTTGCGAATCTCGACGAGCAGGGACGCTTCTGGTCCGTCATCGAACAGATCCTCAATCCGTTCCTCCAGGTAGTGGTTCGTCCGTTCCTCAGGGGACATTTCACGAGCTACCGGCGTTCGCTGCTGATCTTCATTGCGGTGATTGCCCTCGTTTCGTTCGTGGGCCGCGTCGGCATACGGTACCTGACGGGCGCGCTCGTTTCCCTGCCCTTCTAACGGTGATTCTCACCGAACTCCGCCAGGCAACGGGAACGCTTCGCGGTGTCGGAGAGAAACGGGCGCACCTCCTTCATCGAATCGGCATCGAGACGGTGGCGGACCTCCTGCAGCACTACCCGCGGACCTACGAGGATCGCGCCACCATCGTACACGTGGCGGAGGCTCCGCGGTTCACGGCGTGTGCCGTTCGCGTTTCCGTTGTAGCCCACGATTTCTTCATCGCCCGGGGAAAGCGAACGCTCAAGGTTGTCATTGGTGATGAATCGGGACGGGCGGCACTCCTCTGCTTCGGACGTAACTTCCTATCGCGCACCTTTCGAGTGGGACGGGAGTTCTTCGTCTGGGGATACTTCGACCTGCGGCGTGGAGAGGTGCAGGCGTCGCGCTTCGAGGCCGAACCCACGGAGCGTGCCCACGGCTTCGGACGTATCGTTCCCGTCTACGGGTTGACCGAAGGCCTCGGCCAACAGGCGGTTCGAGGCGCCGTCGAGTCCGCGGTAGAACGTTTTGCATCGACCTTGGCGGATGAGCTCCCGGCGAGCACGGTGGAATCGCACGGTCTCAAGGACAAGCGAACCGCCTTGGGCCACGTGCATCGGCCGCCGTCGATGGACGCCGTGGTACCCGCCCGGCGCCGCCTGGCCTTCGAAGAGCTCTTTCTGTTCCAACTGCGCGTGATCCAGCTCGCCGCGGAACGACGCGCTCGTTCAACCGTCGCGGTTTCGGGGCGCACCGGCGGCCCGGAGCTGCTGCACCCCTTCCGCGGGTCACTCCCGTTTCGCCTCACCGACGACCAGGAGCGCGTCATAGACGAGACGGTGGCCGATATGGAGCGGCCCGGCCAGATGGTGCGCCTGCTCCAGGGAGACGTCGGGTCGGGCAAGACCCTCGTTGCGGTGTGCGCTGCCCTGGCCGCGATTGAGCGAGGACGACAGGTGGCGTTTATGGCGCCCACGGAGATCCTCGCTCGTCAACACGCCCGTTCGATCGGCCGACTCCTGCGGGACCTCCCGGTCACGATGGCGCTCGTGCTTGGTTCGATGCCGGCCGGCCAACGGCGGGAGGCGCGGCGATCGCTCCATGCGGGTGAAACGAACCTGATAGTCGGGACACACGCGCTCTTCTCTTCCGACATCGCATACGCACGCCTCGGACTGGCGGTTATCGACGAGCAGCATCGGTTCGGCGTGGCGCAGCGAGAAGCGTTGACCGCGAAGGGGCTCTATCCCGACGTTCTGCTCATGAGCGCCACTCCCATACCGCGGACACTGGCGCTTACCGTATTCGGAGAGAGCGATGTGAGCACCATCTCGACGATGCCGCCGGGTCGAACACCCGTTCGGACCCACATCACACGCCAGGACGCGGTTGAAGATGTCTACCGCTTTGTAGAGCGCGAACTGGAACGCGGTCGCCAGGCGTTTTTCGTCTATCCGCGTATCGATACGTCCGGGGACTCCCGGGCGGCGGTGGACATGCACCGGGTACTACAGGAACGCTTCCCCTCCCACCCGGTCGGACTGGTTCACGGCCGGATGGCGGACGATGAAGTCGACGCCGCAATGGCGGCGTTCGGGAACGGCGCAACCAGCGTTCTGGTGGCAACGACGGTTGTTGAGGTCGGCGTGGATGTTCCCAATGCGACGTGTATGGTGGTGGATCACGCGGAACGGTTTGGACTCGCCGCCCTCCATCAGCTGCGCGGTCGCGTGGGACGCGGCTCCCACGGCTCGTACTGTTTTCTCGTCTATGATCCGGAACTGTCGGACCCGGCGAAAGAACGCCTGCGGATCGTTTTCGAGACCTCCGACGGCTTTGCATTGGCGGAGCGAGATCTGGATCTGCGGGGTCCGGGAGATCTCACGGGGCTGCGGCAGGCCGGTCTCCCGCGCTTCCGCATCGCGGACCTTCGCCGTGACATGGACCTGATGCGCGAAACGCGGGAAGCGGCGCGGCGCGTACACGAAGCGGATCCGGCACTTCTGCTCCCGGAACACACGACGCTCCGGAGTGCAATCGAACGTGCCCGGCAGGAGGACGCGTCAATTGCGGATCATCGGAGGTGACCTCGCCGGTCGAACCGTGGCCGTCCCGCCGGGCGAAATCCGCCCGATCATGGACCGCATGCGGGAGTCACTCTTCGCTATTCTCGGAGACCTTCACGGTACTTCGTTCCTGGATCTCTTCTCCGGATCCGCCGTGGTCGCCCTGGAGGCGTACTCCCGGGGAGCCCGGCCGGTGGTGGCGGTGGAAAAGGACCGCGGCAAACGGCGAGTTACCGGGGACAACGTCGCCGGCCTGGTTCCGCCGGTGCGCCTCATCTTCGAACCGGTGGAACGTTTCGTGGCACGGGGACGAACCGCCTTCTCCACGATTTACGTTGATCCACCCTTCGCGTACGCTCACCGAATCGACCTCCTCCGGCGCATCGGGTCCTCGGCGCTTGTTGAAGCAGGCACAACGGTGGTGATCCACGTTCCCCGGACCGACCCGGTGCCGGACCGGGTCGGAGCGCTCCGCGTGACCGATCGGCGCTCCTTCGGCGGGTCGCTCCTTGCCTTTCTCTGGATAGAGTAGCGTCGCTTTTGGTACTATGCCGGGCATCATGAGCCTCTCTCCCATTCACAGACGCCTGTCGCTGCCGACCGGCACGGAAACGCTCCGACTCCGGGAAGCGCTGTCGAGACGGCAGGCGGCCCTGGCCCTGGAAGATCTATTTGCCCTCTGGGGTTACCTGCCGGTCGAGACGCCGCTGGTGGATTACTTCGAGGTATACCGACGGCTCCTCCCCGATGAGAGTACCCGGGCAACGTACCGGACGGTGGATCGCGCCGGCGAGGTGCTCATGGTACGTCCGGACACCACGATGTTCGTAGCGAAGCAGCTCGGCATCCATCTGCACGATGAGGAGTTGCCGCTTCGCGTCTACTACAACGAACAGATCCTGCGTCACGAGAATGAGGACGACCTCTCGCGAAACGAATACCAGCAGGCCGGCGTCGAACTCGTCGGCGTCCAGGGGAGTGACGGTGACGCGGAGGTCCTCCTGCTGCTGGCGGAAGCGCTCAAGAAGATCGGCGCCGGGAACGCCGTGATTCACGTGGGATCGCACGCGGTGATTGACGCCCTGATCGAGGCGGGCATGCCCCCGGCACGAGAGCGGGACATCTGCGAGGCGCTCCGCCTCCGAGACGGAGAACGGTGCCTGAATGCCCTTACCGCTGCGGGCCTTGATCCCGAGGTGCTCGTGCCGGAGCTCTTCGCCATCCACGCCTGCGACCCGGCGGCTGTGGGATTGAGGGGCTCCGCCAAGGACTCGCTCCCGTCGCAGGTGGCGGACGCCTTAGAGGGACTCGAAACTGTGGTGCGAAGCGTGGCAGCACTGGTTCCGGACGTGTCGTTTCGCATCGATCCAAGCGAAGTTGGATGGCACGACTACTATACGGGCATCGCCTTCGCAGCGTACACGCCGGATTCCGATGACGCCGTAGCGCGAGGCGGCCGGTACGATGACCTCCTGGGACTCTTCGGGTTTACCGCGCCTTCGGTGGGATTCTCGCTCTTCGCGCGAAAAATCCCGGCCGCGCCGGCGTTGGTAAAACCGGCCGCCCGTGCCGTAGGAACAACCGTGGCCGAACGGTATGCCGACGCGCGCTCCCGCAGGCAGAAGGGTGAGGCGGTGACGTTATGACAATCGCGCTTCCGAAAGGCCGCCTCTTTGAGAGGGTGGCGGCGCTCTTCGCACGGATCGGACACGATTTTTCCGTCGGCGAGCGACGTCTGGTGGCGGAAGACCGGTCGGGTGGGATGCGGGCGATTCTCGTGAAGAACTCCGATCTCCCGACATACGTGCATCACGGCATCGCCGGTCTGGGAGTATGCGGTTCAGACGTCATCTTTGAGAGTGGTCACGAGTTCTTCGAACTGCTGCCCCTCCCCTTCGGCGGCACGCAGATCTGTCTTGCCGGCCTCGCCGAGGACGACTCCTGGAGGAACGGCACCGGCGGCCGCCTCAGAGTGGCGACAAAGTTCACGCGATTCACGCGATCCTTTTTCCACGGCCAGGGGATACCCGTCGAGATCGTGCGTTTGAACGGTTCCGTCGAACTGGCACCGGTACTTGGCCTCGCACCCTACATCGTCGATCTCGTTGAGACGGGCAAAACGCTCGAGGCCCACGGGCTGGAGGTGAAAGAGGTCCTGGGTGAGACGCGGGTGACGCTCTTTGCGAATCGGAGCTACTACAAGTATCACTTTCCGGAAATCGACGAATTGGTAAACCGTCTGTCAAACGTATTACACTAACAGAAGGCTATGGCAAACGACACAAAGGAGATCGTTCCGCAATCTTCCGATGGCTTCTTGCGCGTTTCGGCGGAATCACCGGCGGAGGTGAACGCCGCCGATCGAGCGGCGCTCATCCGAAAGGGCAACGAGCTGTTCAATGCAGGGAAGATCGACGTAGCGAAGAAGATCTTCTTGACCGTACGCTATTCGGACGGTCTGCTCCGCGTCGGCGAGAAAACGCTCGAGGCGGGGGATGCCCTCGAGGCGCTTCGTCTCTTTTGGCTCGCCGGTGACCGTAGCGTTGTAGAGTCAATGACCGAGCGAATGGCCGGAATCGTGCGCCAATGGCTCAGAGAGGATGCGTGAGATGGAGAACCGGGAAGAGATCAACGTTACGGAGCTGTCGCAGGAAGGCTACCAACTCCTGCGAGAGGAGCGATTCGAGGAGGCGCAGGAACGGTTCGAACGGATCCTCCGGGTGGATGCTACCAATTGCTACGCCCTGGTCGGTATGGGTGATCTCCTTCGTCACCGGCGCCGGTGGGATGAAGCGATCGGGTTTTACCGGTCCTGTATCGACGCGGATGAATCCAATCACTACGCCCTCTTCGGCTTGGGCGAATCGTACCGGGCGATCCGCAAGTACGATGCTGCGATCGATATCTGGGAGGCGTACCTCGAGTACGATAACCAGAACGTTACCGTTCTCACACGTGTCGCCGATGCGCACCGAAAGGCAAAGAACTTCGAGCGCTCCCAGGAGCTTTATCGGATAGTTCTCGACATAGAGAGCGAAAATCCCTACGCGCTGATCGGGTTGGGCTACCTGCATTTTGACTTTCACGACTACCACTCTGCGAAGTACTACTGGGAAAAGATGCAGACCATCAGCGGCGCCGACGTGGACATCCGGGTCCTCACGGCGCTCGGGAACTGTCATCGAAAGCTAAAGACCTTTGAACGGGGGATTCCCTATTTCGAAGAGGCCCTTAAAATGGAACCGGACAACTTCTACGCGCTCTACGGACTGGCCGACTGTTACCGTGGAATGCGACGACCGTCGGAGGCGTTCGCCCTCTGGAGCCGCGTTCTTGAAAAGGACCCCAAGAACAAAGTGATCCTCACGCGTGCCGGTGACTCCCTTCGGAACATGCGCCGCTACGAAGAGGCGGAAGAGTACTACCGTCGCGCCCTGGACGTCGATTTTGACCTCTACGCCGTACTTGGGCTCGCCATTATCCATCGCCTCCGTGGCGAGTGTGAGCTTGCCGCGGAGGAGATCGAACGCATTATCGAGGTGGATCAGAAAAACGCGCGCCTCTACCTGGAGCTTTCACGCTGTTACGAGGAGAAGCGGCGATACACCGAAGCCCTGGGTGTTCTACAGCGCGCGGTGAAATCCGGAGCCCGGAATCCGGCGATTCAGCGCCGGGTGGACGAGGTCAGCGCTCGAGCACGGCTTTGATCCGCCGGACGCCCTGGGACGAACTCTGCTCCTTCACGATGCGGAAGGTGCCGAGTGCGCCCGTTCTGCCGGCGTGGGGACCGCCGCAGACCTCTTTGGAGTAGTCCCCGATCGAGTAGACCTTCACGATCTCGTCGTATCGATCGCCGAAGAACGCCAGGGCACCGGACGCCTTCGCTTTCTCCAGGCTCATCGTTTCCATCGAGATTTCGAGATCGGCTCCGATCTTTTCGTTGACGATCCGCTCCACCGCCTGCACTTGCTCCGGCGTCATCTTCTCCGGGTGGGAGAAATCGAATCGTAGCCGATCGGGGGTGATGTTGCTCCCCTTCTGCTGCACGTGCTCACCAAGGACATCGCGGAGCGCCTGGTGCATCAAGTGCGTTGCGGTATGGAGGTTGGTCGTTATCGTCGACTGGTCCGCGAGGCCGCCCTTGAACGACTGATTCGCATCCAGCTTCGATTTCTCGCGGTGTTTGGCAAAGGCCGTTTCGAACGCCGCAACGTCCACCGTGAATCCCTGTTCGGCGGCGATCTCCTGGGTCATTTCGATCGGAAACCCGAAGGTGTCATAGAGACGAAACGCGACGCGTCCGGGTATCTCCCGCCGCGGGTTTTTCGCGAGGTTCGGCAGCAGTTTCTCGAACTCCCGCTCGCCGTTCCGCAGCGTCTTTATAAAACGTTCCTCTTCCTTTTCCAGTTCCTCCACGATGCGCACCCGCGATTCCTGCAGCATCGAGTAGAAACCACCGTACGTGTCGATTACGACGTTCGCCGGCCCCGATAGAAACGAACCCTCGAGACCAAGCTTGCGGCCGTGACGCATCGCCCTCCGGATAAGGCGGCGGAGAACGTACCCCTGGGCCACGTTGGAGGGAACGGTGGGGTTTTCGTCGCCCAGGACAAATGTCGCCGTTCGGATGTGGTCGGCGATGATGCGAATTGACTTGTCCACCTCCTCCGAAGAGCCGTAGGAAACGCCGGCGAGTTCCTCGATTGACGCGATCAACGGACGGAATATCTCCGTTTCGTAGACCGACCTCTTGCCCTGGAGAATCATCACGGTTCGTTCAACACCCATACCGGTGTCTACGCAGCGGCGTTCCATGGACGAGAACGAGCCGTCCTCATCTTTGGTGTACTGCATAAAAACGTCGTTCCAGATCTCCAGGTACTTTCCGTCGGAGACTCCGGGACGACTCTCGGGTGTCCCCGGAACGCCGGTATCGACGAACATTTCCGTGTCGGGTCCACAAGGCCCCGTTTTGCCGGCCGGCCCCCACCAATTGTCGGACCGCGGGAGATAGTAGATACGGTCCTCCGGAACCCCGATCGCCCGCCAGATCGAAGCGCTCTCCTCGTCAACGGGAACGTCCTCGTCGCCGGCAAAGACGGTAACCGATATCCGTTCCGCCGGGATGCCCAACCAGTCCGGCGACGTAAGGAACTCCCAGCTCATTTCGATAGCTTCCCGTTTGAAGTAATCGCCAAGGGACCAGTTCCCGAGCATCTCGAAGAAGGTCAGGTGGCTCTCGTCCCCCACTTCGTCGATGTCGCCGGTTCGCAGGCACCGTTGCACGTTGGCGAGTCGGTTGCCGGCCGGATGGGCTTCGCCGAGAATGTACGGCACCAGCGGGTGCATCCCGGCCGTGGTGAAGAGGACCGTGGGATCGTTTTCGGGTATGAGCGATTTCCCGGAGACCTCCGCGTGGCCGTGACTCCGGAAAAACGTGAGGTACTTTTCTCTCAGTTCGTGTGCGGTCATGTCAGGCGATAATAGAAAGAGCGCTCCGGCGCGTCAATCAAAACTCTTCGAGTTGTGTTCGCCCCGCTTCATTCAGAAACTCCGGGAGTACATAGACCATAACGCCGGACCGTGTCACGCGAATCTCCGCGACGCGCGCGTCAACCAGTTTTTCCAGGTGCCTTTTGGCGTCGTCCACGGGAATATGGGCATCCAGGGCGAGGCGTCCCGGTGAAACGAGTCCACCGCCGTCGCGGGCCAGCCGGAGGATCGCGTGTTCAATGGACTCCCGCCTGGGTGCCGGTCGGAAATCGTCCGCCAGGATTTCGCGGTCCAGTGCCGCGTCGAGACGGTGTTCGAGCCGAGCGCGACGCACCTGGGCGGGCATCGTGAAGGCGTCGTAGATCGTACCGAGCCCGCCAAATCCCCAGGTGATCAGGTAGAGCAATCCCGTGACCGGTTTGCCCAGGTAGAAACGGTGCAAGCCGGCAAAACCGAACCACGAGGCAAACCAGAAGAGATAGGCAAAGCGCAAGGACGGGCCCGAATTACCGTTATCCAATATACTCCTCCTCACCCGGACGAAGCACGATCTCCCCCGCCTCCCCCATCGATCGGATCAACTCCATGATCTCCTGCGTGATGCGATCCACGTCACTTTTCCGCATTGGACCGAGTGTCTCCCGGTTCATTGTCACAAGCTCCCATCTCCGCGTTGAGACGTTTCGCCGTACCGCCTCAACGATGGCATCGCCCTTTCCCTTGAGGAATATGGCAAGGTCCGTGTCGTCCAGGCGGTGCAGTACGCGTTGGAGATCCCGGTCGCGCAGCCTCACCAGATCGTCCACGGTTGTCAGGTGCGCCTTCACGCTCTCCGACAGTTCCTCGTCACTCTCCCTGAGCGAGGCGAGGATCGCATCCTCCGACGATAGATCCATGTGCTTCAGAATCTCGGCAAGCGCGCCCGGACCGTCCAGGGCACGGTCGTCGACCGGGAGCGCGTGCTTCAGCCGTTCGTGGAGTTCCCGTTCAACAGCCGCCGCCACGTCCCGCTCAACCGCCTCCATCGACGCGAGACGGGCGACAACACGAACCTTCTCTTCCGGAGGTACCGCCCCCAGGACCCGAGCGCCCGCCTCGGCCGAAGCGTGACGTGCAACGAGGGCGAGCACGGCCGTGGACTCGTTGCCCAGGAGCGCCGCGATCTGCCGATCCGAGAGTTCGTCGAGGAAGGCGAACAACCGGGGCCGCTCCTCCGGGAGGAACCGGTAAAAACGCCGCTCCCCCTCCTCCGGGCCGTAGGTTCGTACCAGGATGTCACGGGCAACATCGGCGCCACCGGTGCTGGGCCGGCGGACCGACCGCATCTCCGCCCCGAATTCCGCAAGGAGCGCCCGTGCTTCAGCGGGATCAACGAAGTCCAGATCCGCCAGGGCGTGCACAACGCGCTCGCTTTCCGCTTCCGAAAGGTGTTTGAGTACCTCCGCAGCCTCCGACCGACCGATGACCGTCAAGAACTTGGCGGCCTTGATATCGGCTTCGGTCGGTTTACTCCCGGTGGTTTTGACAAACCCCTGCGTCCCGCCGTCACCGTTCATTACGGACCGGTACGCATCGGAGGCACGTTTGCCGAGCTTCATACGATCGTCACAATAGTGCCCTTCCTGAGGGGGGTCAACATCTTGACACGGCCAAGGGTGCGGTGGTACAACAACCGGGTCAATTCGACACGCCGCTGTAGCTCAGTCGGTAGAGCAGAGGACTGAAAATCCTCGTGTCGACGGTTCGATTCCGCCCGGCGGCACAAGCCCGGTCACGTGTGACCGGGCTTTTTTTGTCCGGCGGCCCGGGCTCCCCCGTCGTCGGGCGGGGCGGTTTTGTCGGGTGGGGCGGTGTTCCTGCCGCCGGGCCCAAAAAGCAGGCACAAAAAAGGCCGGCTCCCCGTCGGAAACCGGCCCGTTCTCGGCGATTCAAAACGCCGTGAGAGCGACTCGCGCTCCACCGTGCGTCGTTAGCGGTTTGCAAGCACCGCCTGCGCTGCCGCCAGACGCGCGATCGGTACGCGGAAGGGCGAGCAACTCACGTAGTTGAGGCCGGTGCGATAGCAGAACTCGACCGATTTCGGCTCGCCACCGTGTTCACCGCAGATACCAACCTTGAGCTCTCTCTTCGTGGAGCGCCCGCGGTTCGTTCCGTATTCCACGAGTTGCCCGACGCCGGTCTGGTCCAGTACGGCAAAGGGGTCCTCCTCGAGAATGCCCTCTTCCACGTACTGCGGAAGGAAGCTCCCCACGTCGTCACGACTGTAACCAAACGTCATTTGCGTCAGGTCGTTGGTGCCGAAACTGAAAAAGTCCGCGAACTCCGCCACCTTGTCGGCGGTGAGTGCGGCCCGGGGGATCTCGATCATGGTTCCGACCTTGTAGTCCACCGCGGTGCCGCTCTCGCTGATCACCTTCTCGGCCACCGCTTTGGCATTTGCACCGAGAACTTCGAGTTCCTTGTAGGTGCCGATGAGCGGGATCATGATCTCCGGGATTACCGTGACGCCGGCCTTTGCCACGGCCACGGCGGCGCGCATGATCGCTTCAACCTGCATGTCATAGACCTCGGGATAGGTAATGCCCAGGCGGCATCCCCTGTGTCCGAGCATCGGGTTGAGTTCATGCAGGCTCTCGATCTTCGCCTTCAACTGATCCACCGTGATTCCGCCAATCTGAGCCAGTTCCTTGATCTGCGCCTCTTCGTGGGGCACGAACTCGTGCAGGGGCGGGTCGAGGAGGCGCACCGTTACGGGGTAGCCGTCCATCGCCTTGAAGATGCCCTCGAAGTCCTTCTGTTGAAGGGGAAGGATCTTGGCCAGCGCCGTTTCGCGCGCGGCCTTGTCCTTTGCGACGATCATCTCGCGGAAGCTCCGGATCTTGTCCTCTTCGAAGAACATGTGCTCCGTCCGGCAGAGGCCGATGCCCTCGGCGCCGTAGTCGCGAGCAACGGTCGCGTCGTGCGGCGTGTCCGCGTTGGTGCGAATACCAAACGCCTGATCCACGAGCCCGTCGCGTTTCGCCGTACCGCGAACCTCGTCGGTCCACGCGAGCAGGCTGTCCAGTTCCTCGCTCAATTCGGGCTGAATGAGGGGCATCTCGCCGGCAAAGACCTCACCGGTCGTGCCGTCGATGGTGATAAAATCACCTTCGCTGTACGAGGTTCCGCCTACGGTCATCTTTTTATTGGCAATCTCAACCGCTTTACAACCGGCCACACAGGGCGTTCCCATTCCTCGGGCAACGACCGCTGCGTGGCTCGTCATACCGCCCGTGGAGGTCAGGATTCCTTCGGCAACGTGCATGCCGCCGATATCTTCGGGGCTCGTCTCGCGGCGCACCAGGAGGACCTTTTTTCCATCCTTGACCCACTCTTCCGCCTCGTCGGCGGTAAAGACGATCTGGCCGCCGGCCGCGCCGGGCGATGCGTTGAGGCCCTTCGCGATGGGCTGGTTGGTCTTTTTCGCCGCCGGTTCAATCATCGGGTGAAAGACCTGGTCGAGCTGTTCCGGCGATACACGCTGAACGGCGGTCTCCTTGTCGATAAGGCCTTCACCGACCATGTCGACGGCGATCTTGATGGCCGCCATACCGGTTCGTTTCCCGTTTCGCGTCTGGAGGAGGTACAACGTTCCCTGCTGGATCGTGAACTCCATATCCTGCATATCTTTGTAGTGGTTCTCGAGCTTCTCTCGGACGGCGTCGAGCTGCTTGTATATCTCAGGGCTCTTATCTGCAAGCGTCGAAAGTGTTTGCGGCGTCCGAATCCCCGCCACCACGTCTTCGCCCTGGGCGTTCATGAGGTACTCGCCGTAGAACACCTTCTCGCCGCTGGAGGGATCGCGGCTGAAGCAGACGCCGGTGCCCGAATCGTCCCCCAGGTTACCGTACACCATCGAGACGACGTTTACGGCCGTTCCCTTGAGCCCCTTGATATCGTTGATCTTCCGGTACTTGATCGCTTTCTCGTTGTTCCAGCTGCCGAAGACGGCGTCGATGGCGGCCCACATCTGGTCGACGGCGTTCTGTGGGAACTCGTCGCCCGTCTTGTCCTTGTAGATCCTCTTGTACTCGACGACGAGCTTCTTGAGGTCTTCCGAGTCGAGATCGGTGTCCTCTTCAACGCCCTTTGCCTTCTTTGCCGATTCCAGGGCGTGCTCGTACGGCTCGATACCGGTGAACATGACCACGTCGCTGTACATCTGGATGAACCGACGGTAGGCGTCCCAGGCAAAGCGCTCGTTGCCGGAAACGTTGGCCAGACCGGAGACGGCGTCGTCGTTGAGCCCCAGGTTCAGGACGGTGTCCATCATCCCCGGCATCGATACCGCCGCTCCCGACCGGACGGAGACGAGCAGCGGATCCTGCGCGTCTCCGAGCTTTTTGCCCATCTCCTTTTCGAGCATGTCGAGGTTCTGCATGACCTCTTCGCGGAGCCCCTCCGGATAGGTGCGGTCGTTGTCGTAGTATTCGCCGCACGTTTCGGTGGAGATCGTAAACCCGGGCGGGACCGGGACGCCGATCCGAGTCATCTCAGAGAGGTTGGCGCCCTTTCCACCCAGGAGTTCCTTCATGTCTGCGGAGCCTTCCTGCTTTGTTTTGCCAAAGTAGAATACTCGTTGTGTTGCCATCGTGATTAACCCCCGGAAAGTGTGTGTTTGATTCGTGCAATACCTGTAGCGGGTGAACGGTAGAACAAAAAAAGCCCCGCTGTCAACTCTCGTTGACGGCGGGGCAATCTATCTTTCTGTGCGGTTTGAGGTTAGGCTACGTACGCTTCAAGCATATCCGCACGATTCGGCTGTTGAAGCCGCTTTATCGCTTTCTTCTCGATCTGACGAATCCGTTCCTTGGTCAGGCTGTACCGGTCTCCGATCTCCTTCAGCGAAAGCGGGCTACGGCCGTTGAGGCCAAAGCGGAACTGGATAATCTCCGCCTCTTTGTCGGTAAGGGTGGCCAATACCTCGTTGATGTCCGACTTCAATGACTTCTCGATCATCAACGCTTCCGGCTGGCGCGTCGAGGTGTCTTCAACGAAGTCACCCAGAACCGAGGAGTCTTTTTCGTTGTACACGGGCGTTTCCAGGGAGACCAGGTCGCGGGAGATGTTGATCAGATCCGCTACCCGTTCCTCGGGCATGCTGAGCGTGCGCGCAACTTCTCGTAGTTCCGCCTCTTCGCCTCGTGCGCCCTGAATCTCTTTCCGTGCTTTTTCGATCTGTACGAGTTCGTTGGCCCGGTTGAGCGGAAGCCGGATCATGCGGCTCTTCTCGCAGATTGCCTTGAGGATCGCCTGGCGAATCCACCAGACCGCGTACGAGATGAAGTGATATCCCTTGTCAACATCGAATCGCTCCACGGCGTTCATCAGGCCGATGTTTCCCTCGCTGATGAGGTCGGTGAGCGGCAATCCCTGGTTCTGGTATTTCTTCGCAACGTTAACCACAAATCGCAGGTTGGCCTGAACCAGGGCGTCCTTCGAAGACTGAATGCCCTCCGCCGCGCGATGAGCATGATGCGTCTCTTCCTCCCGTGTGAGAAGGGGGACGCGGTTGATATCTTTCAAATACATGGAAAGGACGTTCTCATCGTCCGAGGTGCGGGTCCGGTAGGTTTTGCTAACATTTTCTTTTACTGCCATGTATCCCTCCGCCCTTGAAAAAAGCAATTGCCGTGCCAATAGGGACGACATCACGAAAATCTCCGTAAATCTTTGTGGATAAAAAACTTATGAGTGTGCTTCGCGGGACCGCTCGAACCACGCTCTGCAACAATATGGGCCATAATGATACGATACAAGAAAATGACCCCGTTTCCGGGTCAAAAATACCCGATTACGGGAACACGCCCCGATTCTTGACCCGGAGTGGGAACATCGGTATATTTCGACCGGATATTTCTCCATACCACAATACAATTGCGAACCTGCAGGAGGATACGAAATGAAGGTTACACCGCTAGGAGATCGAGTTCTCATCAAGACGGAACAGGAAGAAGCAAAAACCCGCGGCGGGATCATCATCCCGGAAACTGCCCAGGAGAAGACCCAAATCGGCAGCATCGTGGCCGTGGGCGACGACAAGGATGCGATCACCGTGAAAAAAGGTCAGCGCGTGATGTACGACAAGTACGCCGGAACGACCGTCAAGATCGGTGACGACGACCACCTGATTCTCTCGATGTCGGACGTACTCGCAGTCGTGGAGTAAACCAACCGGTTTTTCTCCGACAACGTGATCAAAGGGCTGCCTCCGGTGAGGCGGCCCTTTTTTGTGTGTTTACTCTGCCATTCGATCGAGGAACGAGCCGACTTCGTGAATGAGGTCGCCCGTGGGCAGGTGTTCGCGCCGCGTAGCCGGGAGCGAGTCGAGAAACACTCGTCCGTACCACTTGGTGGCAAGGCGCGTATCCGTAACCACCACGGCGCCGAAGTCGGTTTCGCTGCGCATGAGCCGACCGAAACCCTGTTTCAATCGCATAACCGCTTGAGGAAGGGCAAGAGTGACAAAGGCGTTTCCCCCGGTCGCTTCGATTACTTCCACCCGCGCTTCCTGGACCGGATCAGACGGTACTCGAAAGGGTAGTCGAACGATTACAACTTGTCGCAGCGCGTTTCCGGGAACGTCAATCCCCTCCCAGAAACTGTCCGTCGCGAACAGAACGCTCGCCACGTCGGTTCGGAACGCCTGTAAGAGACGTCCCCGGTCATCCTCTCCCTGCCGGTACAGCGCGATTCGCCGTTCATCCAAGGCGGGCTTTATTCGTCCATACACGTCGTTCAACAGCGCGTAACTGGTGAACAACACCAGTGTCGAACCGCGGTCACCGATCAGGTCCGTGAGCATCGACGCGAGGTAGTCCGGGTACTCCCGGGCGTCGGGTGGCACAGCGTCGCTTGGAACCGCGACCAGCACGCGCGATTCGTAGGGAAACGGTGAATCGAGAATTGCCCACTCCGCCGTCTCGATGGGGAATCCGGTCTGGCCGGCCCAGAACGACAGGTTGCCGCCCACCGCAAGCGTCGCGCTCGTACAGACGATTGTCGGCAAACGCTCAAAGAGAACGGTTCGCATGTCGGCCCCAATATCGAGTGGTGTGATCATCAAGCGCGCCTGCCGCTCGCTCACCCCCTTCCGCAGGCGAACCAGTTGGATCCAGAGGACCTTTGCGTCGAACTGGGGCTCCCGGAAGGCACCGAGGCGCGCGGCAAAGGACTCAAACCGGCGAACGATCGCGGCGGTCTCGAGGACGGCCCCTTCCTCCCGGGACACATCGGGAACCGATCGAACCGTCCCGTGCAGGGAGTCGGCGAATGCGAGCAGTTCCTGGATGACGGCGAAGAGGCGGTCACCGAGACGGGCGTGGAAGTCGCCGACGTTGCCTGCCGTCACGCGAAACGACGGCCGATCGCCGAGGTAGGCCACCGCCGCCTCGTCGAGTTCGCGCAGTCGTTCTCTGAGGTTCGGAACAACACTCAACAGCCGTTCCGCGGAATCGGGGTCCGCCCCAAGTGCCCGTATCCGATGCAGAAGTCCGCGCCGCCGGGCAGCGCCGACAATCCGGGCGATGGTACGGAGGACCGTCGAAACCTGGAACTGCTCGGTAAAAAACGACGTTGCGTTGCGTTCGAGGTTGTGCGCCTCGTCGAGAACAACGCGACGGTACGGCGGCAGGATCGCACTTCCCGACCACCCGGCACCGGCGGCGCGGACCTCCAGATCGCTGAACAGAAGGTGGTGGTTGGCTACGAGGACGCGCGCCGCCGCCGCCTTACGTCGCGCCCGGAGGATAAAACAGGTGTCGCGGTGGGTACACCGCGACGGCACGCACGCGTCCGGTTCTGAAGCAACCGTTGACCAGGCTGCATCGGAAACGGGAAAGGGAACGTCACTTCGACTGCCGTCGGCACTCGATTTTCCCCATTCAACAAGCGGTTCTACCTGGGTCTCCTCGGCGAAAAGCTCCGGTTCCTGCGTGAACTCCAGGAGCTTCCGCCGGCAAAGGTAGTTGCCGCGTCCCTTGACGAGTGCTACCGGGACGTCGGTCCCGAGAGCCTCCTGCACCGCCGGTAGATCCTTGTGGAGTAGTTGCTCCTGCAGGTGGATCGTACCGGTTGCTATGACGATTCGTTCGTCGTTGTCACGCGCCCATGCGACCGCCGGCAGCAGATAGGCAAACGATTTGCCGACACCGGTCCCCGCCTCTACCGCCAGAAGGAACTCTTCATTAAAGGCTCGGGTGACGTGACGCAGCATGGAGAGTTGCTCACGGCGCGGGGAGAAACCCGCAAGAACGCGGCTCATTGCGCCGTCCTCGTTGATAATCTCGTCAAGTTCCTCTACGTCGATCGATCGAATCGACGAGACTCCAACGGGTTCCACGAGAACGTTCACCTGAGAAACGGCGTTGTCGACGATGGCGCTTCCAATCCCCTCCTCGCCGAGTCGCGCTGCGATTTGCACATCGGCACGGCTCGGAACGAGTTCACCCGAGGGATGGTTGTGGACCACGACATCGCCGCGACGGCACAGCTCCACCGGAACAGCAACCTCGTCAATCCGACCACGGGCGACAACGTCCGCAGAATCGATCATCCCGGAGTCGTCACGAGTGCAGACAAAAAGAACCTCACGGCCCCGGGACGACTCGATCTCGGACCGAAGTTGCGCGATTACGGCAGGTGTCATTCGTTTGTCGGCGTCCATCGAAGGTACCCACCGTAGCGCGATCGCGCCCCCTTCGAACAGGCACCGGGATCTCTCACGAAGGCCGGAGGGCGACGGGCCCTCCGACAACATCGTCTCGATTAAAGGTCAGGCCGGTCTCATTGGGGAGATTACATAGCTGATTGAAGATGAATATCGTCGGCCTTTTCACTTCACGCCATTTCCCATAAAATGGCGCCTCTGGGAATCAATGCATGAATCTGCTGCAGAGATTCGATCGCCTGATTCAATCGTACGTACGCGCACCCGATGTTGGACACTCTGCGGAGTTTCGCGCGGCCTGGGATGAGTTGGAGCGGTTTATCGAAGAGGACGAATCGACCCACGGCGCGGCGACGCCGCGCCCCGCCGACCCGTTTGAACGGGATTTTGCCGTCTTGGGCGTTCCGGTCGGGTCTTCATTGGAATCGGTGCGCAAGGCGTACCGCCGGGAAGTTTCCCAGTACCATCCGGATCTCTTCACCAACGATCCGGAGAAGGAGCGCGCTGCCGCCGAACTGACACGTCGCCTCACGGCGTCGTTCGAACGCATCCGTTCCCACTATCGCGAACAAGGACGGAGGTAGAGAAATTCTCACCCTGCTGGTTGGTCTCATTCTGGGCGGATTCCTGATCAACGTGTTCGCTACGCCCACTATCCTATCGCTCGCCCACCGGAAGCAGTGGTACGACGAACGGAATCATCGCAAGATCCACACCGACGACACGCCGCGTCTAGGCGGAGTCGGCATCTACCTGTCGTTTGTCATCACAGCTGTCACGGGCTTGCTCATACTCGATGCCCGCGGCATGGCACTGCCCGGGAGCGCGCGAATGATCGCGTTCCTCTTCACGGGCGTATCGATCATGCATTTTATGGGCCTCTACGACGATTTCGTGAACCTCCGGGCAGTGGTCAAGCTTGTTGTACAACTTGCCGCGGCGGTCGTTGTCGTCGCGGGCGGTACCTTCATTCGCAGCCTGGATCTCCCGTTCCTCACCGTCACCGTTCCACCTGCCCTGGGGGCACCGCTTACCGTGGTCTGGCTCGTGGCGATCGCGAACGCGGTCAATCTGGTGGACGGTGCCGACGGACTGGCCGGGACCATCTCCGGGAGCGCCGCGCTTTTTATGGGTCTGATCGCCCTTTCCCGCGGCAACGTAGGTCTCTCGGTGATCGCCTTTGCGCTCTTTGGAGCGGTTGCGGGATTCCTGGTGTACAACTTCCCTCCGGCGCGCATCTTTATGGGCGATTCCGGGTCGCTTCTCCTGGGCTTCGTGCTCGCCATAATTCCGGTTGTGGGTTTTGCGCCGGAAGATCAGTCGTTCGCGCTCCTCCCGGTTCTGACGATTCTCTTTCTGCCGGTATTCGATACGCTCCTCGCGATCGGCCGGCGCATCACGCGTCGGCTACCGGTCCACACCGCCGATCGCGAGCACATCCATCACCGCCTTATCGATAGAGATATTCACGGTAGCAGACTTCTAGGCATCGTTGTGATCGCGATGGGGCTCCTGGGAGTCACCGGGATGCTCTGGTACACCGTGCCGGCAACAATCGCAACGGTCGTCACCGCCTGTGTCTGGATATCGGCAATCGTGGTAGCCGCGTTCCTGCGACATCCGGCCGGTTAGTCCTCGATCGCGTACTCCGCGATCTTGCGGTGGAGCGTCTTCCGTCCAATGCCGAGCGTTGCCGCCGCTTTTGTTTTGTTTCCGTTTACCGACGCTAGGGTTGCCCGAATGATCTCTCGTTCAGCGTCGGCCATTGTCGATCCAAGTGCGATCCGGACGTCACGGTCTTCGCCGCCGTCGTGGATGCTCGGCGGCAAATCGTCCACGGTGAGAATCTCGCCCTTGGCAAGCACAACGGCGCTTTCGATGCTATTCCGGAGCTCACGGATATTGCCCGGCCAGGGATACCCGAACAACAGGGAACGCGTTTTCGCGTCAATTCCTTCAACCGTCTTACCGTTCTCCCGGGAAAACTCGCGGATAAAAGCCGCAGTAAGAAGCGGAATATCCTCCCTTCGTTCTCGTAGAGGCGGCACCTGGATATTCACGACGTTGAGCCGGTAGAAGAGGTCCTCCCGGAACGTTCCGCGTTCTATCTCCACCCGAAGATCTCTGTTGGTGGCGGCTACGATACGCACATCCACGTTGATCGTTGCCTCACCGCCAACGCGTTCAAACTGCTTCTCCTGGAGAACCCGAAGGATTTTAATCTGGACGCTCGGACTGATCTCACCGATCTCGTCGAGGAATACCGTGCCGGTGTTCGCCAACTCGAAACGGCCTCGTTTCCGTCCGATTGCACCGGTAAACGCCCCCTTTTCGTGGCCGAAAAGTTCGCTTTCGAGGAGTGACTCCGACAATGCCGCGCAGTGAACCTTGACAAATGGTTTGTCCCGGCGATCAGAGAGGTGGTGAAGCGCGTCCGCCACGAGTTCCTTCCCCACCCCGCTCTCACCGGTAATCAGGACCGACGCCTTGGTGGGCGCAACTTGGCGAACAACGTCCAGAATACGCTGCATCTCCGGGCTCTTGCCGATGATCTGCTGGTTCTGGCGGTGCGTTTCGAGTTCCGCCTGCAGCGCACGGTGTTGGAGAACCAGTTCACGCGTCGAAAGGGCGCGTTTTGCCAACAGCGAAAGGCGGTCGAGGTTCACCGGCTTGGTAAGGAAATCGAACGCGCCGTCGCGCATCGCCTGCACCGCGGTTTCGATTGTTCCGTGTCCGGTCAGAATAATGACCGGAATGGTAGGAAACGAATCGACGACGCGGGTCAACAGCTCCTGCCCGCTGACACGCGGCATACGGAGGTCCGCCAGAACGAGGTCGATCTCCTCCCTCTCAATGATCTCCAGGGCCTCCTGGCCATCCTCGGCTTCAAAGGTCGCGTAGCCGTCCAGCTCCATCGCCTTCCCCAGCCCGGTTCGGATGTTCTTCTCGTCGTCCACGACCAGTACGTTGAAGGTCATTCGTCACCCTCCGTCCATGAGAGCAGGTGCGTTTCGCGCTGCGGCACCGGCAGAGAAATGGTAAAGGTCGTACCGACGCCTTCACGGGAGGTGACTGATATGTCGCCCATGTGCTCCTTAATCACCTTGTATACGAGGGTCAGACCGATCCCACTGCCAAAGTCCTTGGTCGTGAAATACGGTTCGAATATCTTCGCGAGGACCTCGTCGGACATCCCCGTCCCGGTATCGGATACGCGTAAGAAAACGGTATCGTCCGTGGCACGCGTGGAAACGGTCAATCGCCCACCGTCGGGCATCGCGGGCATGGCGTTCTTGAATACGTTGAGGAGCGCCTGTTTGAAGTACTTTTCGTCGATCTTGAGGAGGGGGACCTGGTCGTCCAGTTTCACCTCGACCTCAATGTCCTGCTCCTCAAGTTCAACTCGAATAAACCGAACCAGTTCGCGAACGATCTCGTTCACGTCGCAATCGACCAGGTACGTGTCCATGGGGCGAACGGCGAAGAGAAAATCCACGACAATTTTGTTGAGGCGCTGGATCTCTTCATTGACGATTGCCAGACTTTCCCGGATTTCCTGGACGTCATCGTCGGGGAACCTGTCCAGTTCGCGTTGTACCAACTGCGCGTGAATCCCGATCGACCCCAAGGGGTTCTTGATCTCGTGCGCAACTCCGGCGGCGAGGGTGGTCAGGCTGGCGAGGTTCTCCGCGCGGCGCAACCGTGCTTCCCGGGCCCGGGACTCGGATACGTCGCCGATTTGGATAATCGACCCTTGAATGTAGCCGTCGCGAATGAGGGGGAAAACGCTCACCCGCAAGATCCGGGCGACACCCCCCTCCCATTCCAGGGCAAATTCACGACCGACCACCGTCTCTTCGTTCTCCAGCGCATTCTGAACAAACGAACGGATGTCCTCGTCCGCTACGGCATCCCAGATTACCTTGTCTCCGCTCTGCCTCGGGATGGGCCCGACGAGATACCGCTCCGCAGCGCGGTTTGTCATCGATATCGTGTGGCGGTCATCACACACGATCACGCCGTCGTTCAAAGAATCGAGAGCTGCCTGGTACGCGTCATTCTGGGCCGCCACGTCTTCCAGGATGTGCCGGATCTGTTCGGTGTCGAGCTTGGGAATCTTGGCCAACGCCCGTTTCACAAAACGATTCACGCCTCACCTCGCTGCGAGAAGAGGAGCGATCGAAACGTGGCCGCGGCGTTGATGTTGCGGGCGGTTACCCGATCGATATGACGGCGGAGCAATCCCCACCGCCGCCTGAGAACATCGCGATCCAATGCGGTCGTGTCGCTGATGTCGATCCCGCGAGCCGCGTCATCGGCGGCCGCCACGATCAACGCGCGCCCGTCAACGCCTTCTACGGCACGTTGAAACGCCTCTACCGCCCGGTCCGGGTCGAAGGGGTTCCCCCGTACAAACGCCCGGAGTGACTCGACAAGGACCGCGTACCCGTCATCCGCACCGATCGTGACGCGTCGAAAGTAGCGTTCCAGGCCGCCGTCAAACCCGGTTACAGAGAAGATGCGCGCCAGTACGTCGGTTTCCACACCGGGTGCACGCTGAACGGTCGAGTACCTTCGTACCCGTGAGAGAACGGTATCCCTGATTGCCGAAGGGCGGGATGAGCAGAGGACGAAGTACACACCCTGGGGCGGTTCTTCCAGGACTTTGAGAAGCGCGTTCTGCGCACTGGACTGCATCGTGTGCGCTTCCTCGCACACCACTACCTTTGAACCCTGGGCGCCGGCAACCCGCGACCAGGAGGTTATCGCCCGAACGCGATCCACGGGGTAATGATCGTTCGGCAGGTGCCGCACGAGCGAGAGGGCCTCCGACACAACGCCGTCCACGGCGGGTTGCACCACACCGGCCGGTTCACTCAACCGCTCATCGAGCAATGAGTCGGTGGACTCCAGGAGTTTCTCCAGCAACCGATCAACCGCGGCGTCCCCGCGGCCAACGCGAAATCGGGGATCGAATCGTTGTGCCAGGCGCCTGACGGAACGAACGAAGAGAAAACGCCGGGCCCGCCGGGGATCCCGGCGCACGGTTTCCGCGGAGATCGCAATGTCCGCGGCAAAATCGCGCGGCCCGAAGGCAACGAATTCGGGATAGGCCAGTTCGCGGTGCAGCCGGCACGACGCACAGTCGCAGCTCCAGTCGCCGCGACCGTTCCGACACGTGAGAACCCGTGCGATCTCAAGCGCGATGGTACCCTTGCCGGAGTATCGCGGACCGTCGATAAGGAGCGTCGGCGGTAGGGTGCCCCCTTTGAGATCGTGAACGATCGCGGAGACGGCCGCATCCTGACCAATGACATTCTCAAACATCAGACGGCAACACTCATGAGCCGGCGGGCGTAGGGGATAAACGGGAGAAGCAACGTCGCAATGGTGCTCTCGCTGATCGCATTCGCAACGTCGACGACGTTTTGCCATTGCAAAACGATGAGGATAACAAAGACCAGAAGCACGCCTTCAACAACGCCCAGGAAAAACCCCAGAGCGTGGTCCAGGCTCTCCAGGTGGATTCGATCGATAATACCGTTCAAGGCACGTTCAAAGAGTTTCAGAACGACATAGACCAGCAGGAAAATGGCCAGGAACGATACAACTTGCGCCCAGGTCCCCTCCAACCCGACCGTCGGGCCGAGCGCTTCCGCGGCGACGCCGTAGAAAAGGACGGCCCCCGCGATACCCAGAACCAGGGCGGCCACCGTAAGGAGTTCCTTTACGAAACCCCGCAAACCGGTCCTGAGCGACGCGAATGCGATGAGGATAAGAAAGACGATGTCCAGTCCGGAAAGCGTCATTTCAACTCCTGAGCCAGGCGGCGATCGTCTCTGCCGCGTCGGTCGTCGGAACGGCTCGGTAGGATTCACGCATCTTCCCAAGCTTCGCCCGATCCGACAGAATTCCGACCACGGTCGATGCAAACGTTTCGGCCTCGGTTCGATCCGTATTGAGAACCGTCGCCACGCCGAATTGGTCGAACACGCGTGCATTGTATGCCTGATCTCCTCGCGAAATGCGAGAGCTCAGGGGTAAAAGTACTGCGGGAATCCGATTCGCGGCAATTTCAGCGAGAGACCCCGCCCCGGCGCGGGAAACCACCAAGTCCGCCCGCGCGTAGAGACTACCCAGCTCGTCCGTGAAACTTGGCCGCGCAACGTAGTGTTCATGAACGGCGTCGGCCGGTATGGTGTCGCTCGTTCCGGTCTGGTGGACAACGATGGCGCTCGCGCACAGACGATTCAGGGAGTTCCAGACGAGCCGGTTAATCTGGCGCGCACCGAGCGATCCGCCCAGAACGAGCAACAGGGGCAGGCCCGCCGCCTCAAGACGGGAGGCGCGCTCACCAAAAGAGACAAACGCCGCCTCGGGCCGCCCCGTGACCATGGTCCGCCGTATCGGGTTTCCAACGACCACCGATCGGTTTCCGAGGCGCCGGCCGAAACCGTCGATTGTATACGCGAGAAAGACACACTTCGCAAACGGTGCGGTCAGACGCGTTGCAAGGCCGGCAGTCGCGTCGGATTCGTGGATGGCAACGGGAATCCCCAGGGACCACGCTGCAAGTACCACCGGAACCGCGACGAAACCACCTTTGGAGAAGAGCACGTCCACCCGGTGTGTGCGCAGGACACGACGCGCTTCGAGAAACCCGGCCGTCACCTGGAAGGGAACCAGCAGATTCCGAACCGACACGTATCGCCGCAGCTTGCCGGCCGAGACACCGCGATAGGTGATTCCAAATCGTTCAACGATCGCCCTCTCTACCCCGGTCCGAGATCCGACCCAAAGGGCTCGATCCCGCATAGACGCCGGAAGGCGTTCGTACACGGCGATCCCTGGGTAAACATGTCCGCCGGTGCCGCCGCCGGCAAAGGCCACGACGAGAGTCGCGTCGCGTGGTTGTCGCATTGCTTTCACTGTAGTAGGTTCCAACCTACCATGCGATGTGGCGTCGGTACAGTTACTGCATTGATTATGTGCGCCACGGTATCGGTAATCCAGGCGTCGGCGCAAACGGTGCCGGCCAATGGCCTTGTATCGGACTATCGAGCCGGTGAGGCGTTCACGTTGATCCCCCAGGGATCGTTTTCCTCCACAATTGAACGAACGATGCGATCTCACGGTCCCAATCTCGGAATCGAGGCGCTCTTTGTCGTACCGGGCACGTCCCCGGACACGTGGCGAGACAACCGGCTCGAAATCTACAACACGCTTCGGTCGCCAAGTACGATGGCTGGAATCGAGTACTATAGCGCCAGCCGCGGTCGAATGCGTGTTTTCTACCTCGAAAGCCACGCGGTGGCCGGTCCCGAGTCTCGCGAACGCGTTCCCGACCCCGTCCTTGGATCGATCCCGGCACAGGACACAACGTGGATATTCCAACGAGACAGTTCATTCGGCCGCAATATCCAACAGGTCACGTTGTCCGCTTCGGAGGATGGAATCCTGATGGAGATCGAAAACCTGACCCGGATGTACTACAACATGGTTCCGATCGTCGGGCCCGGACAGCTCAAGACGGTAATCCTGGTATTCCCGGGTGAGGACGGTCTGTCGTTTTATGGGAACTTGGGCGTGCGGGTACCGAGTGCTTTCGGATTCGAAGAGCGCGTCCGGGACAGTTTTTCGAATCGAACCATCGCGCTCTACCGCTGGTTTGAGGCGGAACTCGCGCAACGACTACCGATTGATTAACGTTTTTCTAACATTTCTCTTACATGCTCCTCATCGTCCGCCGCGATGGTTGCCGCACACATCCCGTAGGGATATCAAAAACAGGAGGAACGAATGAAGCGTAATTTCGTGATTGGTATGATGCTTCTCGCCGCCATGGTGGCGTTTGCCGGCGGTGGTCAGGAAGAGTCCGCTCCGGCGGAAATGGGCGAAGCGATGGATGGACCCTGGAGTTGGGTCATCGATACCGGGGGATTCCCACAGGTGAACGCGCTCAAAGTTGAGGGCAACGTGATCACCGCCGGTAGCTCGACGGTTTTTCCAGCGGCCGAGTACCTGGCGGCACAGTTCCAGGATGAAGGGTACACCGACAACATCACCATCGACAGCATCGGCTCCGGCGGCGGTTTTGAACGGTGGACCACCGGCGAAACGGACGTCTCCAACGCAAGCCGCGGGATCAAGGATAGCGAAATCGAAGCTGCCCGGGGCATCGGTCGCGAACCCATCGAGTTCCGGATCGGTACGGACGCGCTCGCCGTGGTCGTCAACCCTTCGAACGAGTGGGTGACCGATGTGTCGCTTGAAGAACTCGCCGCGATCATGACCGCCGACAACTGGAGCGACGTTGATCCGAGTTGGCCCGCTGAGCCGATCCTGAAGTTCATCCCCGGTACCGACAGCGGCACCTTTGACTACTTCGTAGAAGAGGTGTTCGACGAGGATCCGGAACCGCTTCTGGCATCATCGAACGTTCAGCTCTCGGAAGACGACAACATTCTCGTTCAGGGAATCGAGGGAAGCCCCTACGCGATCGGATTCTTCGGGTACGCGTACTACGCCAACGAGGGCGAAGCGCTGAACATCCTCAACATCGAGGGGGTCGAGGCGAACACTGCGAACGTCGACGCCGGTGCGTATCCGCTCGCACGGCCGCTCTTTATGTACAGCGACGCAACGATCATGCAGGAGAAGCCCCAGGTTGCAGCGTGGTTGGCATACGTGTTGAACAACGCCAAGGACGGCATGCTGGGCGTCGGTTACTTCGAGGCCCCTGCCGACGTCATCGAAGCGGGCAAGCAGAAGTGGCTCGACGCTGTCGGTGACATGTACTAAACCAGCTCGAAACAAAAATCGAACGAATACCAGTTAATTGTACATGCGGGAGAGGCGCGCTTCTCCCGCATTTTTTCGACCCCGGGAGGATGTATGTCGGACCCGACCGCACAATCTGGCAAGATTGATTTTTCCCCGAAGCCGCGCCCGCACGAAGTCGCGATTCGAATCTTCCTGTTCGTGACCGCCGCGATCTCCATTGTGATCACCTTGGGCATCGTGTTGGAACTCGTAAAGGAATCCTGGCTCTTTTTTGGCGATCCGGAGGTCAGCCTGTGGGAGTTCCTGACGTCAAATGAATGGCAGCCGGTTATCGGCAAGTTCGGCATCTGGCCGTTGCTCTCCGCAACGCTGATGACCAGCACGATCGCGATGCTGGTAGCGTTTCCTCTCGGGCTCATGGTGGCGATATATCTCAGCGAGTACGCACCGGACCGAGTCCGCGCCATTTTAAAACCGGTCCTCGAGATACTGGCCGGAATTCCAACGGTCGTGTACGGCTATTTCGCCGTTACGTTCATGACGCCGTTGCTCCAGTCGATCTTCGGGAACGACATCGTTGACGTCTACAATACGGCGTCCGCCGGTATCGTGATGGGAATACTGATCCTTCCGCTCGTCTCATCGATGACGGAGGATGCGCTCAGCTCCGTTCCCAGGAGCCTTCGCGCAGGAGCGTTTGCGCTCGGTGCGACGAAGATGGAGACCTCGATTCAGATAGTCGTGCCGGCGGCGTTCTCAGGGATAGCGGCCGCCTTTATCGTTGCGCTCTCCCGGGCGGTGGGCGAAACGATGATCGTTGCCCTTGCGGCCGGTGCGGGACCGAACTTCACTATAAATCCCTTCGAGGGCGCCGAGACCTTGACCGGGTACATCGTTCGAATCAGCGGTGGTGACATCAGCTACAACTCGGTCGACTACAACAGCATCTTCGCGCTGGGTCTTGTGCTTTTTATCATTACCCTGACGCTCAATTTCATTAGCCGTCGGATCGTTGAAAAATACCGGGAGGTGTATGAATGAGCGCTTCCTACACCGGCCAAAAAAGCTATTACGGCGACGGAATGGCGCAGAACATAGCGCGCCGCCGCCGTCACGGGCGCGTGTGGCACATACTGTTCTACGCGGCCACGACGATATCTATCCTGGCCCTTATCGTACTGCTCCTCAACATTTTCAACGCGGTATTTGGGTTTGTACTCATCGAGGATGAGGTCCCGCCAACGGAACTTGCGCCTGGTGGCGACCTGGAGTCACTCTCGCAGGGAGAACTCATCTCCCTCCTCGAGGAGTACCTCTCGGTCGGGTTGATTCGTCGGTTCAACTTTGAAGAGCCGCTCGCCGAGCGGAGCGTCACAGACCTGGCCGCACTCGTGCAGGTGCGAATCGTGAACCCCACCGTGATTGAAGCGTGGTCTCTCCAGGAATCGCTGTTCCAGTCGGATATGATCCGGGCGGAGCACGCCGCGCACCCGGGTACCCGGGTGCAATTCCGCAGTTGGCTTTCGGCGCGCTTCCTAGTCTCCCCGCAGAATCCGCGACCGCAACTGGCGGGAATCCGAACCGCCTTTTTCGGTTCTCTCTGGATGATCATCATCGTCATCGTTGTGGCATTTCCAATCGGCGTCGCCGCCGCGATTTATCTCGAAGAGTACGCACGTTCCGAAATCTGGTATAATCGCATCATCGAGGTGAACATCTATAACCTCGCCGGGATACCCTCGATCATCTTCGGATTGCTCGGCTTAGCGGTCTTTGTCAGGGCGCTTGAACCGTTCACAAGCGGAACGGTTTTCGGCGGCGTAGACCCGACGACGGCCAACGGTCGGACGATCATTTCGGCGGGACTCACCTTGTCCTTGCTGATTCTACCGATCATCATCATCAACTCTCGTGAAGCGATTAAAGCGGTCCCGAGCAGTCTCCGCGAATCGAGTTACGGGCTCGGTGCGACGAAATGGCAGACGATTTGGCATCACGTCCTGCCGGCATCGTTTGACAGGATCCTGACGGGTACGATTCTCGCGATTTCGCGTGCCATAGGCGAAACGGCCCCGCTCGTCGTCGTCGGGGCATCAACCTTTATCACCGTCGACCCGAAAACGTTGTTCTCGAAGTTTACGACACTCCCCATCCAGATCTACCAATGGTCGGCACGACCGCAGTCGCAGTTTCGCAACGTCGCCGCCGCAGCGATCGTTGTCCTGCTCGTGCTGATGCTTTCGATGAACGCGGTTGCCATAATCATGCGAAACCGTATTTCCAAACAAAGGAGAATTTGATCCATGGATACGAAGCTGGCGATGCACACCAAGAATCTGAACTTCTTTTACGGCGACTTCCAGGCGTTGTTCGACGTCAGTCTCGATTTCGGCGCGAACGAGGTTACCGCGCTCATTGGACCTTCCGGGTGCGGGAAAAGCACCCTATTGCGGTGCCTCAACCGGATGAACGATCTCATTCCGGAAACGCGGAGCGAAGGGGAGATCTATTTCCGGGATCAGCCGATTCACGGGCAGGAGGTCGACCCCGTTGAGGTTCGCAGGCAAGTCGGCATGGTATTCCAGAAACCGAACCCCTTCCCGAAGACGATCTACGAGAACATCGCCTGGGGAGCGCGTATCAACGGATACCGCGGTGACATGGATGAACTCGTCGAAACCAGCCTGAAAAAGTGTGCACTCTGGGACGAAGTCAAGGAGAAACTCAAGCAGAACGCGCTGGGCCTCTCCGGCGGCCAGCAGCAGCGCCTGTGCATCGCCCGTACCATCGCCGTTGAACCCGACGTCATCCTCATGGATGAACCGACCAGTGCGCTCGACCCGATTTCGACGGCAAAGATCGAGGACCTCATCACGGAGCTGAGGAAACGCTACACGATCATCATCGTGACCCACAATATGCAGCAGGCGGGGCGCGTGTCGGAAAAAACGGCGTTCTTCCTGAACGGCGTCATAATTGAGGCGGGGCTCACGTCGGATATCTTCTTCAATCCGAAGGAGGAGCGCACGGAGGCCTACATATCGGGGCGATTCGGTTGATCGCTGGGTGAACAAGGAGAAATCTATGGAGAAACGAATTCACTACCAGCAACAGATTCGAGGGATTCACCAGGAGATCCTTCGCATGGGTGTTCTCGTCGAGGAGAGCCTTCGGAAAGCGTTGACAGCCGTGAAGACGCAGAACCGGGAACTCGCGTCGGGAGTGATCGAGTCCGACGCCCGTATCGATAAGATGCAACTGGAAATCGAAGAACGGTGCACGGTAGCGATCGCGACCGAACAGCCGGTTGCCACCGACCTGCGCGAGATAATGGTGGCGATCAAGATCGCGAGCGACCTCGAGCGTATCGGAGATCACGCGCGTCATCTTGCTCGTGCCGTTGATCGGGTCAGCCCGGAACTCATGAACGAATCGTTTCCGATCATCGAGTCGATGGCCGAACTGGGTATCTCGATGGTTCACGACTCACTTGATGCTTACGTTGATCTGGACGCCGAACGCGCACGGAGTGTGGCTTCCAGAGACGAGCAGATCGACGCACTGCATCACGATCTCTACGCCCGAATCATTGGGACGATGAAGGAATCGCCGGAACTCGTTGACCAGGGTACGAGTCTCGTATTCCTGAACCGATTCCTCGAACGTCTTGGCGACCACGTCACGAACATATGTGAATGGATTGTCTATGCACGAACCGGGAAACACCCCGAACTCAATCCGTAGCACCACCGCTCGTGAACGGATTCTCGTCGTAGACGACGAGCGCGATATCCAGGAACTCATTCACTATTCGTTGAAGCGGGACGGCTTCGTCGTATACACGATCGGAACCGGTGAAGAAGCGCTGGTGGCGGCCGAAGACATCGGTCCCGAACTGATAATTCTGGATCGTATGCTCCCCGGCATGGACGGGATTGAGGTATGTCGCCACCTGAAACGGCAGGTAACGACGCGCACCACACCGGTGATTATGCTGACCGCAAAGACGGAAGAGGACGATATCGTCGTCGGACTCGATGCGGGGGCGGATGACTACGTTACCAAGCCGTTTAGTCCCAAGGTTCTGATCGCCCGCGTACGAGCGGCGTTGCGGCGAGCACAAGAGGCGGGTAATAGTCCGCAAAATGAAATCGTTCACATTCATGACATTACGATTGACATAACCCGCCACTCGGTAACCATCGGTGACCGGCCCGTGCAGTTGTCGGCCACCGAGTTCGCGATCCTGGAGTTTCTGTCGCGTCGCCCCGGTTGGGTGTTTTCCCGGGCTCGGATCATCGACGGTGTAAAAGGAGAGAACTATCCCGTGACCGAACGATCGGTGGATGTTCAAATCCTCGGCTTGCGGAAAAAACTGGGGGACGCCGGAAACCTCATCGAGACGGTACGTGGTGTAGGCTACCGAATGCGGTCCGATTGATACCGGTGGCGACCGGTTCGTCCTGGGCTGCCGAGAGACTTTTACCAGCAATTTGTATTATGGACGGAGGGCGACGAGCCCTTCGACGAAAATGTCTATAGCCAACCAACAAGCAGTTCGCATGGTGGAGATCACAGTGCCGAATGGGAGGCGAATAGCACCAGGCGCGCCCGGAAGGGAGAACACAACGCGTCTCTGCAGCGCAGCGAAGCGTTGTGTTCTTCGAACCGTGTCAAGGGTATGTGATCTCTACCATGCGAACTGCTGGGCTTTTACCGTTTTCCATCGTGACGCATAATATGCAGCAGGCCGGTCGTGTCTCCGACCAGACCGCATTTTTCCTGAATGGAGTAGTCGTGGAGGCGGGTTCCACCAAGGAGATCTTCTTCAACCCCAGGGAAGAGCGTACCGAGGCGCACATCTCGGGCAGGTTCGGCTGAGCGAAGGTGCCAGGAGGGATAGCGAATGGAACAGCGAATTCACTACCGGGAACAGATCCGGGGAATCCACCAGGAGCTCCTTCGGATGGGAGTGTTGGTCGAAGAGAACCTGAATAAAGCGCTGAGGGCGGTCAAAACGCAGAACCGCGAACTGGCATCGAGCGTCATCGACTCCGACCCGCGAATTGACGCGATGCAACTTGAGATAGAGGAACGCTGCACCGTGGCCATCGCTACGGAACAACCGGTCGCGACCGATCTTCGCGAGATCATGGTGGCGATCAAAATCGCCAGCGACCTCGAGCGCATCGGTGACCACGCCCGGCACCTCGCACGTGCACTCGACCGCGTAAGCCCCGAGTTAATGAGCGAGTCATTTCCCGTGATCGAATCGATGGCGGAAATCGGCATCGCAATGGTACACGACTCGCTGGACGCATATGTAGACCTCGACGCAGACCGTGCCCGGGAAGTGGCACTCCGCGATCAGCAGATAAACGTGCTTCACCGTGATTTGTACGATCGCATCATCTCAGCGATGAAAAAAGCACCGGAACGCGTCGAAGAGGGGACGAGCCTTGTTTTCATAAATCGATTCCTGGAACGGCTCGGAGATCACGTAACCAACATTTGTGAATGGATCGTCTATGCCAGAACCGGGGAACATCCAGAACTCTAACCGTGACGTGGTGAATCGAGAGAGGATCCTCGTCGTCGACGACGAACGGGACATCCAGGAACTCATTCACTTCGCACTCAAGCGGGAAGGGTTCGTTGTGTATACGATCGGTACCGGCGAAGAAGCGCTGGTGGCGGCAGAGGATATCGGGCCGGAACTCATCATTCTGGATCGCATGCTTCCGGGAATGGACGGCGTCGAGGTGTGTCGCCGTTTGAAGACGCATGAGACGACACGGTCTATTCCGGTGATCATGCTCACGGCAAAAACGGAAGAGGACGATATCGTAGTTGGTCTCGAAGCCGGAGCGGACGACTACGTTACGAAACCGTTCAGCCCGAAGGTGCTGGTCGCCCGGGTGCGTGCGGCACTCCGTCGCGCCCAGGAAACTGGAAACGTGCCGGTCAACGAAATAGTCCGTATCCATAATGTTACGATCGACATCGCGCGCCACTCCGTCTCTGTGCGGGACCAGCCGATTCACCTGTCGGCCACCGAATTCGCCATTCTCGAATTTCTGGCGCGGAGACCCGGCTGGGTATTCTCGCGGGCGCGAATCATCGACGGTGTGAAGGGAGAAAACTACCCGGTTACCGAACGATCCGTGGACGTCCAGATCCTTGGTCTGAGAAAGAAACTCGGAGACGACGGGTTTCTCATTCAGACCGTCCGCGGTGTAGGATACCGCATGCGCGCGGAGTAGCAACGCGCTCGCCATGGCCTATGAATGCTACGCGCCCGATTCGACAGATACTTTCGCCGCCGATTCTTGTCGGGACGGTCGTTCTCCTCGCGGTCGTTGCGATCGGCGCGGACCGGGTGGTGGAACGCTATCTGGT
>JANQHT010000028.1 GCA_028282545.1 Spirochaetales bacterium | reverse complement strand
CGGACTCTACTACTTCAACGCCCGCTGGTATGACCCACAGACCGGTCAGTTCACTTCCGAAGACCCCGCCAGAGACGGCGGGAACTGGTATGCCTATGTCGGGTCCAATCCGTTGGTGTACCGGGATCCGACGGGGCTGCGCCGTACTCGTGAAGAGCGGCGGGCCGATAGAGCGGCGCGTCGGCAGCGACGAGCTGACAAGGCGCGAGACAAAGGAAAGGATAGGAGAGCGGATAGGATTGAGAGCCGGATGGGAAACACTGAGTTGCGGCAAGAGAAACGTGATGCGATAGAAGGCGCGGACTCTCGCGATGAACGGCAACGGATTAGAGCTGGTTATAATATACAACGGGCTGCCAGTGCGAGAACTGATGTTGGGAGAAGGTGGCATCAAGGTACTGCCGAACGACGGACAAGTTACATACAACGTCGTGAAAGGGGAGGAGCCTCCGAAACAGCAATAGCGACCCCAACGGTTGGAGCGGGACCCGTCTATCAGGATGAGCTTATACCGTGTATCGGACCGTGCTACGTGCGGGCATACCAGGGAGTAGCCGAGCAATACTTGGGCCGTTACTTGTCCCGTCAAGATGTATACGACGCGTACAAAGAGCTTGGCGGTGCGGGAGTAGTGGAAAAGGACTGGACTGTATTGCGCGATCCTGCGGCCGTTGTGAACGACGCTTTCCGGCGCCTTGGTCGACCGGATCTAACCGCCTCTGAACTGGGGATATTCGGTTCGACGACAGAGCTGCCGCGAAACACCGACGCCACCGTCCGTAGAAGGATAACGGAACCCGGCGAGTTAGGTCACGCTCAAACGGGTGATACGGAAGGGAACCTCACCTACGATCCCTGGTCGGCCATCGCAGAAATGAGGAATTTCGACCTTCGCGCATTTGAGATTCACGATCCGAACGCAGTGAGGAACATCTTGGAGTAAAAAGTATGGTGCTATCCCGATATGCCCCAGTAGTTTTGTTGATTTTCATCATGTTGACCAGTAGCGTGATCGCCCAAGCCGCCGATGAAGAGAGTCTAACGATTTCTCCCAGGTCGATACTTGGGACCTGGGACATTAGTCCTAGTCTTGACGCAACTAGCACTTGGATGTTGTCTTGGGGCTCCGCAGAAGTACTGAGACATGAATCATTCGCAATTCACGAGCCTAACGGTGAGTATGAATTGTTGGTTCCAGATCACGGGCGATACCATGTCACCCACGTAGAATCGATCGAAGACGACACGCTACGTTTGCATATTCGATCCGCCAGCAGCGGTTTGGCCGGTTCTGTAACCTTCCATTACCTAACCTCAACTAGTATTTGGATTGCGGAAGGCTCTTGGAACGACGAGTATCCGCAGTTCGACCCGTTTAGATTTCGGAAGGGGCCGGATCGGATTTACCATCGACGTTCCGGCCCAAACGACAACCGAAACTCGCCGTCCATGGAAACGCCTCCGCAAAAGAAACGTACATAGAGTTCGGCAAGGCTGGTACTAGCAAATCGTGGCCAACATCACACAGCCCGTCGGAAGAGATTTTACAAACTTGTCAAGACCAAATTCACGGGAAACTCAATGGCAATTGCCCCATCACTGGGGTACAGGCCGGTTGAGAGGGGTGAGAGGAACGGGAAGTTTACATGATGGCCATTATGTGAGCGTTCCTGATGGCCCGCAAGCCGCCGTCACGGCCCGGAGCCACTTCCGCTGGCGAACGCAGGTTTCGACGCCGTCTGAGCGCAAGCGGGCGAAGCGGTACACCGCAGGGGCGGAGCGCAGCGCGGCGGCGGCGCGGAGCAAGCCGGAAAAGCGATGCGCCGGATGGACACGCCCTGAACAGTGAACGAATCGATCGGGACACTGGCCGTTGCACCAACCCGGCATGGCGTCCAGACCCGAAGAGTTCAAGCGAAGCACGCGGTCCCCGCCGATCCGCCACGGAGAAGAGAACGACGCAACCGGGATGGGGATAACGTGGTCGCCGATGTTTGGGCGAGCGATCGACAACCTTCCGAACACCGGACGCGACGGGAACGCCCAACAGGCGCGACCGTGGTTTTCGCGACGCAGACAATCTGCAGGCGTGCTCAAACGTATGGTCCCGATGGTTGCCAATGACGCGCCGCATCTTCGCGAAACGAACCGCCGAAGCCGTCTGCGACGCGAAAACCGCGTGACAGCCGTGGAAGAGCGCGCGCATCACGTCCGGGGTTTCCGTTTTCCGCTCGCCCAAACACCGGTGACTTCTTTGCTATCAAGGCGGGGATGCGCCCGAACATTCGAAAACCCGTGACATAACCCTCGTCGAGTTCGACTACGCAGCGACGGGCATCGGCGTGGACCTGCTCTCGGTCTATGAAGTGACCAAGATCGTCCTGGACCCCTTGAGCAACAACACGACCCGCCTCAACACCGACCAGATACGCCTGTTCACCAGTACCACCAACGGCGGCGGAAGCTGGAGCGA
>JANQHT010000009.1 GCA_028282545.1 Spirochaetales bacterium | reverse complement strand
CCACCGCGATGGCCGACGCCACCGATTGCGCAGCCCACACACCGCTCGTGGCATGACTGATCTCCGCCTCGGTTGCTGCAACGCCGGCCGCGCGGGTCGGATCACCGGCATATACGATTCCTACCGGGGCAATTCGCATCGCCGCGCCGTCGTCGGTATTAAAAACGTTGTCAATACCCGATCGTGGCGGTTCTATGCCTCGTTTGATGTTTTCGACCGCACCGTAGAGCGGCCGTCCCCCGCGGGCGAGCATACCGCCCTGGTCCAGAATGTACGTTCGCCACGCCGCGGCAACGTTTGCATGGGTAAGGTGCCCGCCCGTATCGATCATCGTGCGGGCGGTGAGAACGGCAAACTCGGTATCGTCCGTGCTTTGTGCACCCTCATACATTTCCGTGATGATGCCGTAGCGGAATCGGTACGAGTCACCCGGTGCCATGGTGGAGTTCTTGTCGCGGGCAATGTCCCCGATCGCATCCCCGACCGCCACCGCGGCAAGGCACCCCTGCGCCTTTTTGGTGAATAGTTCGTGGTCCTGCAGCAGCTCAGCACGGGTTACCATTGGTCGAAAAATCCTCCATACTCGTTCCGTAAGCGTTCACGTGAGCGCTTACGGAACGTAAGCGTACCATGGAACCGGCGGTGACGCAAGGGAAACCGTTCCGGGTCAGCAGTTCGCATGTTGGAAATCACATAGCCTTGGCACGGTTCGAAGAACAAAACGCTTGGCTTGGCTTCGCTCCGCTGCAGAGACGCGTTTTGTTCTTCCTTCCGGGTGCGACGTTTACGCGCATCCGCGTAGCGGCTATCATTCGATCTTCAGGAGGAGTAGGTGGTGACGATCCAGGACATCGCCGACAGAGCGGGCGTCTCAATTGGCACGGTGTCACGCGTGCTGAACACAAAACCGGACGTCAGTCCAACCACGCGCGCGCGAATCCTGGAGGTCATGGCGGAACTGGACTACCGGCCGAGCGGTGTCGCCCGCGGGCTTGCACTCAAGAAGAGCCGCGTCATCGGTTTTCTTGCGGCCGACATCATGAACCCGAACTTTCCGGAACTCGCTCGCGGCGTCGTTGATCAGGCACGTCTCCGCGGCTACTCGGTCATGTTCTTCGATACGCGCCGGGACATCGAGATGGAACGCGAAGCGGCGCATATCCTCGAAGCGGAACACGTTGCCGGCGTTGTTGCGCCGATTCTTGAAGAGGAACTGGAGGATCTCGGGCGGTTGCCGGACGAAGGGATCCCCGTTGTCCGTATTTACCGCGATCGGTCGTCGCTCCGGACGCCGATCGTGGCACTGGACAACGTCCGTGCAGGCGTCATCGCCACGGAGCACCTCATCCGGTTGGGCCACAGGCGAATCGCCTTCCTCACGCGGGGCCCGACGTGCGTTTCCGACAGCGAACGTTTCGAAGGATACAAGGAAGCACTCCGATCGCATGGGATTGCGTACGGCCCCGATCTGGTCGGCGAATGCGCGCTCACGCGAGAATCGGCCGCGGAGCGGACGATTCAACTGCTCGCGCTTCCGAAACCGCCGACGGCGATCTTCGCGTCCAAGGACGTCATGGCGATCGGCGCATACGACGCCGTGTTGGAATCGGGGCTTTCGATTCCGAGGGACGTCTCGGTGGTCGGGCACGATGATATCGATGCAAGTCGCCTGGTGCGACCGCTGCTCACGACGATGACGACGCACCGGCATCGGCTGGGCGAAGCCGCCGTGGACTTACTGTTTCAGTACATCGACAACACCGCCGAAAAGCAGGAAGAGCGCGTTTTCACGGCGGAACTTGTCATTCGGGAGTCTACGGCGCCTCCGCAGGGCGACTAAAAAGGGCCGACCCACGGATACGGGGTCGGCCCGGAAAGCGCAGTTTTGCGGCGCGACTATCCGCGCCGGGGCAGCCCTACCTCCCTGCCCGCTTCTTTGCATCCTCGTAGAGGAACCGGTTTTCCGGCGCTCCGGCGTCGACGTCGCCAAACTTGGTGAGCTTGCACTTCGCCTTGGTCGCCATAAGCTCTTCGTAGCGGTCGTCGTCAACCATCGCGACGATGCGGGCGATACTCGCTTCGCCGTCCACGAACTTCCAGGGGAAACAGGCGATCGTGACGCGCTGGTTCAGGAGCAGGTCGATGTCGCCGCCCACGCACTCGGCGTGGATGATACCTTCGTTGAACATCTCGATGTGCATCAGCTGATACTTGTCGTCGGAAAAGTAGTCGGCCAGGGGCATGCCGTAGGCTTTCTTGAAGTGCTCGTCCGCTTCCTTTGCCTGCCGCGGCATCCAGTCGCGTACCTTGGTGTTCATCGGGTGGTCCGCGCTGCCGCAGTCAACGCCGATCCAGCGGAGCTTGAGCTTCTTGGCCCACTCGGCGAACTCGCGGTCCGGACCGGGGTGCTTGACCATGTACCGTACTTCGTCGGCCAGGGGCTGGTCCCAGCCGTACTTGTGGTAGCCGGTGTTGACGATAAGGATATCGCCCTCTTTCACTTCCACGCGGTCCTCGACCATCTTACTCGTGTACACGTCGTAGTCGCCGGCAGCGTCCGAGAGGTCCACGACAACGCCTTCGTGCATGAGATAGTCGAAGTCGAGGGAAGCGATGTCCTTGCCGGGCGTGTAGAAGTGGATTTCGCCGTCCAGGTGCGTCCCGATGTGGTTGGAGTGCGTCACTACCTGACCGTTGGCACCGTTCGGGGCGAGGCGCTTGAAGTACTGCACCTGCAGGGGAATGTACGTCGGCCACGGGGGCGTTCCGACGCCGAGTGGGATCGTGAGATCAATTGCTTTCATATCTTTCCTCCTCCGAGAGATGTTTATCTATATGTACCGCCGAACTGCGCGGCCGGCGCCACCGGGCGCCTGACGCACTATCGACCGTACTTCTTCACAAAAGCTTTGACGGCGTCGGTGAAGCACGAGACCGGCGGCTCAACGAGCCCCGCTCCAACCATTCCGACGCCCGGTTCCTTGTGGGCGATGCCCGTGTTGATCGCAGGTAGGATTCCCGTTTCGACCACCTTGAGCACGTCGATCGCCGTGGGCGTACCCCGAAAATCGAGATTCGGGATCTGGTAGGTGTCGTTTTCGATCGCCGTGATCTCGTACATTCGCTTGGTGAAGTTGATCGCGTCCGCCGGCGTTCCCCCCACAAACTTCACGATCGCCGGAGCGGCGGCCATGGCAAAACCGCCGATCCCAGCGGTCTCCGTGATAACCGAATCACCGATGTCCGGTGCGGCGTCTTCCGCGGTGTAGCCCGGGAGGTAGAGACCGTCAACCATGCCGGCCGGTCCGGTAAACCACGCGTCCCCCAAGCCCGATATCCGAATGCCGAAGTCCGTTCCGTTGCGCGCCATCGTGGTGATGATCGAGCTACCCTCGATGTAGCGGGCCGCGTCCACAGTACACTTGCTCGCCGGCATCGAGAGGTTCAGGAAGAAGTGGTCGTTCTCGTGCATAAAGGCCAGCACCCGGGCGAGCTTCTCCTTGGGATCGTCCAGTTGCACCAGATACGGCGCCAGTTCGCGAATAAAGAGCGATGTGCCGGCGCGGTTTCGATTGTGTCCCTCGTCCCCCATCTGGAGCAGTTGGGCGATGATGTTCTTCATATCGATGGAGCCGCGCAGGGCGAGCGCCTTCCTGAGGATCGGGGCCAGTTCGTCCGCCATCCACCGGAGCTTCTCGATGACCTCTGTACCGTTGGCACCGTACCGGAGTACCTTCCCAAGCCCTTCGTTGAGGGTCGCGTAGGCGCGGTTACCGAAGGTTGTGTTCTCCATGATCCACACCGGCATGCTTGCGGTGACAACGCCGGCCATGGGTCCTACCGCGTCGTGGTGATGACACGGTTCAAAGGTGATTTCACCGCCGGCGGCGAGCTTTTCCGCCTCCGCGAGATCCGCAGCGAGTCCCTCATAGACGATGCCGCCCAGAACTGCTCCCTTCAACGGTCCGCACATGCGATCCCACGTAACGGGCGGGCCCGCGTGCAGGATGAGTTTTTTGTGCATTCCCGGGATCACCTCGCCGGCGATGCCGATATCGATGAGCGTCGGTTTTCCGGAGAGGATGCGCTGCGCCGCCTCCCGGTTGGCGGCGTCGATGTCGAGATCCCGGTTCGCCTCCAGGCTATCCAGCAAAGCGGCGAGTTCCTTGTCGCCCCCTGCCGGCGGGCGCCACTCTACCTGCGTGACCGCAACGCCTTCGCGCTGCAGGTTCTCCGCGAAGGACTCCAAACCCATGTTTATCGCGTTGATCTCTTCACCAAAAAGTTTGTTGATCTTCGCCACGTTCATCTCTGGCCTACCTTGTTCATGATCTCCAGGGCGAGCATGGCGGCCTGGTAGTTACTGGGCATAACGACGACGCCGATCGCCTCGAGTTTGCGACGCTGTTCATCCATATTCTGGAAGTCGCCGCCCGTCCCCGTTACGGAGGCAATGATGGAGAGGTACCCGCCGCGCCCGGCGGCACGATCCTTCGCATCCTTCAGGAACGGGACCATCGCACCGGCCGGGTCGGGGTGCGATCCGTATCCAAGAACGCAATCGAGGAGCATGACCGCCATCGTGTCATCCTCCATCTCTTTCTCGATCCGATCGGTTCGCGTGGAGGGATCTATCATCGGGTGGGGCCGGCCCACGGTGAAGACGTCTTCTCCCAGGTCAACGATCGTGTGTCCCTGCGAGCGGTGCGGATCCTTGAGGACGAACTCCGGGTCCTTCGACTCAAAGGAGTAGACGCCGCCCAAGGCGTCGTAGAGGAGAATCATCGACTCATCTGCGAGCGTTCCCCCCGTGTAGAGCCCGCGCAGGTTCACCTGCCCGCCGGCCATCTTCTGCGTCTCCCGGTCCACCAGCGCATCCACGTCGCCGGTTGGAATCGTGAAGACCCGCGGTTCGTACGATTCGTTCCGGGTGAGGGCGACCGCCATGCCGGCCGCCTCCTCCAAGTTGCCCGCGTAGTGAACGTTCCCCTCGGCGGGGCGCTTGTCGAGCCCGATGAAGTGAACGACGCAGGGTTTGCCCGTCCTCTTGAGCGCGTCAATGACCGTCGCCGCCACGGTCGCCGCCGGCGGTTTTGATACGACGGTGATGACCTTGGTCATCTCATCGTTCTTGAGCGCCTCAATGCCCATGAGCATCATCGTGCCGCCGACCTTCTCGTTCTTCAGGTCCCGTCCGCCCGTTCCGATCGCCTGGGTCACGCCGGCGTCGAGCTTCTCGATACTGCACGCCACCTCCTGGAGTCCGGTGCCGGAGGCCGCCACGATTCCAATCGTCCCGCGCCGCACAACGTTCGAAAAGCAGAGCGGCTTGCCGTTGATGATCGCCGTTCCGCAGTCCGGTCCCATCATGAGGAGTCCCCGGTCGCGCGCGAGATTCTTGAGTTCGATCTCCTGTTCGAGGGAGACGTTGTCGGAGAAGAGCATGACGTGCAGGTCGTTCATCAGCGCCTTGCGGACCTCCCGGGCGGCGAATTCGCCGGGGAGCGAGATGACCACCAGGTTCGCCTCGGGAATCGCCTTCACCGCCGCGGTGAGACTGCTTGGCCGGTAGGCGGCGCCTTCCTCGGAAGAACTCTTCTTGTTCAACAGCTCCCGGGCGGCTTCGATCGCGACGGTCACCGCCGCATCGTCCCGACCTTCCACGGCAATGATCAGGTCATTTGGGGTGGCCGCGGTCACCTCTTCGTTGACAAGTCCCATCTCGCCGAGCAACTCGACGTTTAGTTCGGTTCCCATCGATACGACCGCTTCGGTGATGCCCTCTATCTTTTTTACATCCTGGTTGATGAGCATCAGGAACACCGAATCGTAGTACGCGTCCTTTTGAACCAATATCTGTTTCACGGATGTTCTCCTGAATGAGTTCGAGGTGATTCCTATTATACCATCGCCGGAATCGATGTCAATTTATTTCCTGCAACTTTTACGGCGAACTGGTTGGCGACGGAGAGCCTATTTCGATAGAGAGGTGGCCCGGCAGGTGATGACGGCGCAGGCGAGGTGAAGCATAGCCACATACGGTTCGGCGAGCTTCTCCCACCAAACCAAAATGCGGCGGAAACGATCCATCCAGCTATGGGTTCGTTCAACCACCCATCGCCGGGCTCGGAATCCCGCTTCCTTCCCTATCGCCTGTCGATTCGGGACGCGAGGACGGTGACATCCCAGGGGATACGTTGTGGGTTCCGCAAGCAGGACTTCCATCGTGCTCCACCGTTCATCGCTCACTCGCCATCCATCATCCTTTGGTATCAGTCCCATGGTTCCCCTCCTGGGAAACCGATCGGCATGTTCCCTCCCCATCAAAATAGGTTCTACGTACGGCTGAGCGAGACGATGTAGTGGCTTACTTGTGTTAGCGGCCGGCGCACCTCAACAGGTGATCTTTCGTATGGGACCACGCAAACGCCAAGACGAAAAAGAGCGTCAACGTGAGTACGATCACCGGGCCGGAGGCGACATCGCCGTAGTAGGAGAGGTAGAATCCGATCACCGTCGCCGCCAACGACATCGCCAGCGAGAGCGCCATGATCGTTCGTAGTCGCTTGGACACCATGGAGGCCGCGGCTGCCGGAGTGACGAGCAGGGATAACACCAGAATCACACCGACGGTCTGAATCGCGACCACGGTCGTCATGGCGAGCAGGAACAGGAGCAGGTAACGAATCGCCGTTGGCGATAATCCTATGGCGACCGAATGGGCCGGGTCGAACGACGCAACCAGGATCTCCTTGTAGGACAGCGCAAGAACGATCACCGTCAGTGCCACAACGCCGGACATCAGGATCAGGTCCGAGGAACCTACTCCTAGAATGTTGCCAAACAGGATATGCCCCAGGTCTTGATAGGTAGTGATCCTGCTCATCAACAGTACGCCGAGAGCGAAGAAGCCGGAAAAAACAACGCCGATCGCGGTATCCTCTTTTAGCCGCTGCCGCCCGGAGATCAATCCGATCCCTACAACGGCAATGGCCGCCGCCGCGAGTGCCCCAAAAAAAAGGCCGATCCCCAAGACGTAGGCAACGACCACCCCGGGGAGGATGGCGTGGGCCAAGGCGTCTCCGACAAATGCCATCCCGCGCCATACCACAAAGGCACTGAGCAGCGCGCAGGCAAGCGCCGCGAGCAGCCCGCCGGCGAGGCCGCGAAGCACAAATCCGTAGGAGAGTGGCTCAAGCAGAAGCTCTATCATGGCGTATATTCCTTGTGGAACTCGAACCCGTACGCCTCGGCTATCGTTTCGGGCGTCATAACCTCTTTGACGTCACCGTCGGCGATAATCCTGCGGTCAAGGAACACGGCCCGGGTGAAGTGCACCGTTAAAACGCCCAGGTCGTGGGTGCTCACCATGACAGTTTTGCCGTCGGCGGTGAGTCGCTCGAGAGTATGAAAGATGAGTTCCTGCGTGGCGATGTCGACGTGGTTAAGCGGTTCGTCCAGGAGCAGAAGATCCGCGTCGTGGGCCAGCGTTCGGGCGAGCATGACTCGCTGCTGTTGCCCTCCCGAGAGTTCACCGACTTGGCGATTCGCCAGGTCGGTGATGTCCATTTTTGACAGCGCCTCATCCACCCGGTCGCGATCCTCTTGCCGAGGCCGGCGGAACCACCCGAGGTGAACGTAGCGCCCCATCATAACGACCTGTCGAACTGTAACGGGAAAGCGCCAATCCACGGTAGAACGTTGCGGCACGATGGCAACTCGGTGAAAACAGCGATGCGCCGGATTGCCGTAAACCTCAATTTGCCCCCGGTGCCCCTCCTCCATTCCCAGTATTAGGTGTAGGAGCGTGGATTTGCCCGCGCCGTTGGGTCCCACCAAGGCGACTCGTTCCCCGGCTTGCACCGTGAGCGAGACTCCCTCAAGGACGTCCGTCTCTGAACCTGGATAGCGAAACTCGAGGTTACGAACGAAGAGAGCGGGTGATTGCGGCACCGCTGGGGTGCCACACTCCGCTCCACCGCACGCCCCACCGTAGTTGAGGCGCCGTAGCAAACTCACGCGATGGTCACTACCGGTTGAGTGCCGAAACGATCTGCTCGGTATTGAACCGGACGAACTCCAAATAGGTGTCGCCGCGGGCGCCTGCCCGGGCCAACGAGCCGGTGAGGATCTCAACGACCTGGACGTCTCGCCCAACCTCTTCGGCGACGGCGTTCACCAAGTTGCGCAATCCCCTACCCGCCGTACCGCCGACGAAAATGGCGGCTACGTCCTCTTGCCGAATAACCTCGGCGAGCTGCGCGATGTGTTGGGCCGACGGTTCGGCTTGATCGGAAACGGACGGAATGATCTCGCCGATCACTTCGAAACCGTACTCCTCAGCGAAGTAACCGAGGGCAACGTGGTCTATCACAAGCTTCCGTTGATTGCGCGGTATGGACGAGACCTGGGAGCGAATCTCGAGGTCCAGCGCTTCAAGCTTCGCGATATACGCGTCACGGTTCTGCTCGTAGACAGCGCTGTTGGCGGGGTCCGCCTCGCTCAACGCATCCGCGATGTTCTCAGCCCAGACGATTACGTTCGTCGGGTCGAACCAGAAATGGGGATCTCCCGCGGCGTGGTCGTGGTCATGCTCGCCTTCATGATCCTCGTCGTGCTCGGCACTGTGTTCGTCACCGTGGTCATCGTCGTGGTCACCGCCGCCGAGAACGGCGATTCCCGCTGAAACTGGAACCACGTAGGTGCCCGCCACGTTCTCGATTGTTTCCATGAGCACTTCTTCGAGGTGCAAGCCGTTCACGAACGTGACATAGGATTCCTCAAGTGTGACCATTGCACGCGGCGTTGGCTCGTAGGCGTGGGGGTTCTGCCCAATCGGCATCAAGACGTCAACCGATGCAGCCGAACCGGCGACTTGTCGCACCACGTCGCCAACAATGCTCGTCGAAGCTACAACACGGAGCGACTCCCCGGCGCCGAGGTCTGCGGGCTCAATGTGAGGTACCGCCATTTCGCCGGCGTGATCGTGGTCGTCGTGGTCGTGGCGCTCGTGCTCTTCACCGTGTTCATCGTGATCGGCATCCTCGTGATGATGGTCTTCATCGTGGTGTTCTTCGCCAACGGCTTCGTCCGCCTCCCGGGAACCTCCGGCCCAGAGCGACCCGATCGAGAAAACCAGAAACATAGCGATGAGGAGCGCAAGCCCCTTATTGATTGTGATCCTGAACATAGACTTCTCCTATTGCTTTGTGGTTAAGATTAGTGGGTGACAGCCTCGTGGTCACACACCAAGTGCGTTTCGTGACACTCGTCGCAGAATTCCACGTGGTGATGGACGGTAAACGCTTCCCAATGGCGCTTCTGCGAGACGGAGAGCGTACCGGTCCCACTGCAAACCGGACAGGCGTTCCCGAGGGCGGCGAGTATCGCCTGTCGGATGAAATCGGATCGATTTCGCATACCTGCAAGTGCCTCCGCCAGACGTTCATCCACTTTGAAGGTAATCACCTCTTCCTTTCGTCGACCCGCAGCGGGCATATGACACCTCCTTTCATCAGCGCTATCATGGCGGACGGTATCACAAAGTAATAATCCGTGTCACCCCTAATCACGATGGAAGTCCTGCTTGCGGAACCCACAACGTATTCCCTGGGATGTCACCGTCCTCGCGTCCCGAATCGGCAGGCGATGAACAGCGATCCTGTTCGTGCTGCGCACCGGTGTGCAGTGGAACTCGTTGGACGCGACGGGACTATGGTCCTGTTCTTCGGCGTACCGGCGATTCAGGGAGTGTGCGGGCAACAGGTGAGTCAGCTCAGCGCTTGTGCCTGGATAGAGGGTACGACTACCGAGAGATGAGGGGGGAGGAGTTTGGCTTCACCTCGCCTGCGCCGTCATCACCTGGCGGGCCACTTCCCTATCGAAATAGGCTCTTAGGGTATACTGCCCCATGCTGCGGAGCTCTTCATGATTCTTGTCTTTGGAGACATCAACCTCGATGTCGTGATTCGTGCCGATTCCCAGTTGAGCCACGGAAGTGATACAACCGGCGCGATCCTCACCACAGGCGGCGGTTCAGCCGCCAACGTGGCGGCCTGGGCGGCGTTCCTCGGGGCGCCCGTGGCGTTCTCCGGCCGCGTGGGACGGGACCACGCGGGAGACCTGCTTCTGGGCGAGCTATCGGACCGGGGAATCGAGTCACTGGTCACACGGGACGACAGCGTACCAACCGGGGTCATCGCCGCCTTTGTCGATCCCGAGGGCGAGCGTACGATGGTGACCTCTCGCGGCGCCAACCTCACCTTCACGGAAGGTCATGTATCCGCCGACGCGGTGGCAAGGGCGCGCCACGTTCACCTCACCGGTTACAGCTTTTTTGCCGGGGCCGAACTTCGGGCCGCGGCGATGGCGCTACTTTCCCGCGCCTTGGAGGCCGGGGTGCCCACATCGATCGACCCCTCGTCCTACGCGCTTCTTGAGAACTACGGGGTGAAGCGATTTCTATCCGACACGGCCGGCTGCAAGATCATCTTTCCCAACATCGACGAGGGACGCCTGCTAACGGAAGCGGACGATCCCGAGGCAATCGTTTCCGCCCTGGCGGCGCGCTACGACACCGTGGTCCTGACGCTGGGGTCCGAGGGCTGCATCGCGGGGAGGGGGAACGACCGATGGCGCGCCTCGAGCCACGCCCCGGAGGTGGTCGATACCACCGGCGCCGGCGACGCCTTCGCGGGTGCTTTCCTCGCTGCCGGCGTCGCCCGGGGTTTGGACCCGCCGGCGGCGGCAGAGTCCGCAGCAGCTGCCGCCGCAACGTGCGTTGGCGCTATGGGGGCCCGGCCGCCTCTGACGCGGCGCGCGAGACGGGAGTGACCGTGCGTTTCATCAATACCATGCAATATTGTAAGTCAACTTATAATATTACATGATTTACTTGATTCCGTCGGGCCTATCCGCGTAGAATCATCCGTGTATGTCAAAAGGAAAGTCGAGTCAAGGATCCAAGCAGCCCTGAATCGCGTTCCCGTCGTCGCGCTCGTGGGGCCCCGGCAATGCGGCAAATCGACGCTTGCCAAGGTGCTAATTCAGCGATCGCAGAAACATCGATACCTTGATCTCGAGTTGCCGTCGGATCTCCGCAGACTGACCGATCCGGAACAGTACCTTACGCAAAACAGAGAATCTCTCGTCTGTATTGATGAAGTGCAACGCAAGCCCGATCTCTTCCCGGTGCTTCGCGCCATTTCCGACCGGTCCGATCAGAACGGACGATACCTCATACTCGGATCGGCCGGTCCGGATCTCCTGAGACAGTCTTCCGAGTCGCTCGCCGGTCGGATCTCGTACGTCTATCTGACTCCATTTCAGATCGATGAACTCGGCATCAGCTCGGTACACGATCATTGGATGCGAGGTGGATTTCCCCGTAGCTATCTCGCCTCCAATGAAGAAGAGAGCCTTGCCTGGCGATACGATTTTATCGCTTCCTATTTGGAACGAGACATCCCCGCGCTCGGATTCCAGACGGAGTCGTGGACAATGCGCAGGTTGATAACGATGCTCGCTCACAACACAGCCCAACTCATGAACAAGACCTCGATCGGTAACGCCCTGGGAATCAGCACGCCAACGCTGAACCGGTACCTGGGAATCCTCGAGCAGACCTTCGTGATTCGACTGTTGTCGCCGTTTCTACCGAACATCAAAAAACGACTCATCAGATCACCGAAGGTCTTTGTTCGCGATAGCGGAGTACTCCATGCGTTGCTCGAGTTGTCCGAGTTCGATCGCCTCGCGTCTCACCCCGTCTTCGGACATTCCTGGGAGTCCTACGCCGTTGAGCAGATCGTTTCCGCTGCCGAACGGTGGCATCCGTTCTTCTTCCGCACATCCAACGGCGCCGAAATAGACCTTGTACTGACCCAAGCGGAGATAACGCTCGCCTTCGAGTTCAAGGCAACGCTTTCGCCGAAGGTGCCCGCCGCGTTCATTGCAAACGCCAAGGCGATTCGCGCGGACGGCGCGTTCGTCGTCTGCCCGTTTGGTGACGCGGAATCGTACCCCGGACCGGGCGGTACCACCGTGGTGTCACTGGACGAGGCGGTGCGCCGCGTAGCTGCCGATGTATAGTTGGAGGCGCGTCAGAAAGCAGCCCCCGCCCAGCAGAACCCCGCCGCCATGTCAAACCCGCTGGTTGCGCCGTGACCGTCCAGCACGGCCAGGGCGGCGCGGAAATCGGAGTTCTCGATTCCGGCGACAAAGCGCCGGACAAACGCCGGCTGGTACGCCGGGTGGGAACCGCGGAGCGCCAAGTCCAGCAGTGTGGCGCCGCCGGGGGTGGTCCGATCGAGCACTCGCCGGATCGCCTCGACAAAGGTGCCCGGGAGCGGAACGCCCCGGGCCGCGAAGGCGAGCGCCACGCCGGCGACAAAGTCATCCCCGGAAGGCGTGAAACCGCGCCCCAGTCCCACCAGGCCCTGAAGAGCATTCAAACTCTCCGCGCCCCTCTCTTCATCGACCTCCGCAAGGATGAGACGGGCTCTACGGAGGAACGCGTCGTCGCCGGTGGGCGAACTCGGGGCCGCGTCGGTTGGTTCTCCGCCGGCGGTTGACCCAGAGATCGCGTCTTTCTTTCCACCGCGGCCCTTGTCAAAATCGGCCAGCGCGGCGAATCCACGGTCTCTCCGGGCAACCTGCGTAGCCAGACGGCCTATCGCGCCTCGGACCGTCGACGCTGGAACGCCGGATAGTAACGGTTCCAGCCGGCCGGACCAGGGCGCTGCGACCGTTAGGTTGATCACGATCGAACGCGGTGGCGCGCCGACGATCAGGGCCTCCCGGCGACGCGCCACCGGAGCGCCCGGCTGCGCTGATCCGGCGACGCTGTGAAGAAGCGCCCACTCCTCGGTTCCGGGTACGCAGATGGCCCGGTCCGACATATCAACGGCGCCGTGAACCAGGGAGAGCAGTCGACCGTCGGCGCGTACATGCACGTTGACAACGGAATCGTGAAGAGAGGCGATGGTACCGATCTGACCGGTTCCGCATTCATCGACGAACGCCCCGACCAGGGCGGCAGTGACGGTGACAGGTGGTTTCATGCCGGTGCTTCCTGGGGGCAATCGTCGCGCACACCCGGTCGGCGCGACAAGTGGGTGACGCGGCCCGCACGACAAACGGCCCGCACGCCCCCTGTTTTTGTCGGTCGTCGACCGACTGCTTGACACGCGCTTTTCCAGATGGTATAGGGGCTTCGGGAGTAAATCAATGAACAAAGCGGTATTCCTGTATCCCGGACAAGGCGCGCAGTACGTGGGTATGGGCAAAGATCTCTTCGAAGCGAGTGAATCCGTTCGCACCCTCTACACCAACGCAACGGCGGTAGCGGGATTCGACGTTGCAGCCCTGATATTCGACGGGACTGAAGAGGACCTGACGGCGACGGACAAGCAGCAGATTGCAATAACCGTTACGAGCCTGGCGGCGCGGCAGTATCTGCTCGACCGCGGAATCTCATCGGCAGGCGCAGCAGGATTCAGCCTGGGCGAATACGCGGCGCTCGTCGACGCCGGTGTTGTGTCGGTGGCGGATGTCCTCGTGGCCGTTCGCGAGCGGGGGATTATCATGGAGCGCGTGAGTCGCAGCAACGATAGCGACGCGGGACCGGCCGCCATGACCGCCGTCGTCGGTATGGGCCTCGACCAAGTCGCATCGATCCTCGCCGAAGCAAACGTGGCGGATGCGTACGCCGCGCTGTACAACAACCCGAGCCAGACCGTCGTGTCCGGGACCGCGGAAGGACTCACGATGGCGGAGGAGGCGCTCAAGGCGGCTGGAGCGCGTCGTGTGATTCGTCTCAAAACCTCGGGCCCATTTCACTGTCCGCTCATGCAGGCGGCCCACGACGCATTTGCCGATGTTCTGGGCGGCATCGAGTTCAGCGACCCGCAGAAGCGGCTCTACTCCAACGTCACCGGCGGTGAAGTAACCTCGGGAGATACGGCGCGTACACTCTGCCTGGATCAGCTCGTCACAACGGTGAACTGGACCGCGGAGATGCAGTCGATACTGGCGGAAGGCTACGATACCCTGCTCGAAGTGGGGCCGGGGACGGTACTCGCCGGTCACTGGAAAGCGTTTGGGAAAGCACACGATACGGGCGATCTTTCCGTGACCGCGGCGGGAACGCGCGAAGCAATCGATGGAATCGCGGAGTAGCTACGAGGAGCAGACCATGAAAAAGAGCGTTGTTACCGGCCTTGGGACGGTTAATCCCCTTGGACACAATGTCGACCAATTCTGGCAGGCGTGCCGCGAAGGAAAGAGCGGTATCGCTCCGATCACGCGGTTCGACACCGAGATATTCACGAGCAAATACGCCGCGGAAGTGAAAGAGTGGAACGCCGGTGACTACATGGACGGCAAGGAAGCGCGCAAGATGGACCGCTTCTCACAGTACGTCCTGGCCGGCGCCCTGGAGGCGTGGAAAGATGCAGGCCTCGACGCCGGCGGGGTGGATCCTTCCCGGGTCGCAGTCATCATGGGCGTAGGAATCGGTGGATTCGAGACGACCGAAGCCGCGTACAAACCGCTCTTCATAAAAAACTCGGTCCGCGTGCCGCCCATGACCATCCCGAAGATGATCATCAACATCGGCCCGGCCAACATCGCGATCTACCTGGGGCTTACGGGGCCGGCCCTCTCCGTTTCCACGGCCTGTTCCTCCGCTACGGACGCGATCACGCTATCAAAGCAGTTCATCGAGTCCGGTGCGGCCGACGTGGTATTGACCGGGGGCGTGGAGGCTCCCATCACCCGACTCGGGGTTGCGGGTTTCAACGTTATCCAGGCGCTCAGTACCAAGTGGGTCGATGAGCCGCACCGGGCCTCGCGCCCATTCGACCGTGACCGGGACGGATTTGTGATAGCCGAGGGAGCCGGCGTCCTGGTCATCGAGAGCGAGGAGCACGCGGCGAAGCGCGGCAAGAAACCGTACGCGGAGCTCGCCGGTGGCGCCATGACCAACGACGCGAACCACCTCACCGCACCGCATCCCGAAGGTGTCGGAGCGATTGCCTGTTTCCAGCGCGCCCTTGAGAACGCCGGGATTGCCCCGGATGAAGTGGACTACGTGAACGCCCACGGAACGTCGACACCGTTGAACGATCCGACGGAAACGATGGTCATCAAGAAGGTGTTTGGCGACCACGCCTACAAGCTCAAGATCTCATCAACGAAGTCGATGACGGGCCACCTGGTTGGAGCCGCCGGCGCCGTTGAGGCTATTGCATCGATCCTGGCTATCCGTGACCAGTGGGTGCCACCAACGATCAACCTTGACAATCCCGACGAGGCGTGTGACCTCGACTACGTGCCGAACGCCGGCGTTGACCACCCGGTGAACGTGGCCGTATCGGACTCGCTCGGATTCGGCGGACACAACGGCGTCGCAATCTTTCGAAAGATCTCTTAGAACGATATGGCTTAGCCCGGGCGGGGCGTTATCGTCTCGCCCGGCACGAACTCACCGGCAACCATCTCCTGAACAAAGGCATCTTCCCGCTCAATGATAACCCGGCGAAGCCACTCGCCCGCTTTGTACCCGAGGTTTGACGATTCCAGGTCAACCGTGTCGATCCGACGGTCAAGCAGACTGATGACGGGGGAATTGTCAAACCCCACCAGCATGGTATCTTCCGGAATACGAATCCCCCGGTGCATTGCCGCCTGGTAGAAAAAGATGGAGAGAACGTCGTCAAAGGTTGTGACCGCGTTGATCGCCTTTCGCTCCAGGTACGCAAAGAGTTCGTCGTTGATCTCGGAAAGACGCTGCAGGTGGAACTCGCTTGTGGAATCGATCGAAATACCGTTCCGTGAACAGCCCAGACGAAACCCCTCCGCCCGCTGTTCGGATATCTCCTTGACCGGATCAAAGGCAAGGTAGATGGGCCTGAGCGTTTCTCCCCGTCGTTCCGCCTCCTGCGCCAGGTGATCCACCAAGAGCGCCATTCCCCGCGAGTTGTCCCCGCAGATGTAGTTGTCAACAGGGTCCACCCGGTTGATCAGAACGAACGGTATCTGACGGTCCACCAGGATCTTGCGGATCGTCGGTTCCGGTCGGGCAAAGGCGAAGATACATCCGTCGATCTGTCCGAGGCGTTTGTTATCAAACGTGTCGGTACGGTCATTCCTGGCGATGGCAACGATGTTCACGCGGGTTTCGCCAAAACCGCGCTTGATATTGTCGATGAGGTCCGGCAAATCGTAGAAAAGGTGGAGTGCGCTCTCATCGTGCAGCGGAAGGAAGAGCTTGATATTGAGAATGGTCCGCGAGCTTTGACGACGGATGGGACGCTTCACGTATCCGAGCCGGTCTGCCACCGTCCGGATCAGATCCGCCTTTTCATCGCTGATAAGCGTCGAGTTGTTCAAAACGCGCGACACGGTACTGACCGATAGGCCAACTTCCTGCGCGACGTCGTAGATTGTAACTCGTTTTCTCCGTGCCATCGGACGTTAGAGCGTTACATGCAACTACGAATTGTTGCAGTGTACAGTGAAACCATCCATTCCGCAAGGAATTGCGTTACGGGGAATCGTCGAAGGTGAGAAGAATAGCAGTAATATCGTCGGTTCGCGGCGCGTCGCCGATGAAGTCGCGGATCTCGCGACGCAGGGCATCGATAAAGGCTTCACCCTCGAGGTGAGCGTTCCGGTGCACAAGTTCCACCACCCGCTCATCGCCAAAGGGGCTCCCCGCGGGGTCCTGTGCGTCCGGCAGTCCGTCGCTATAGCTGAATACTCGACTCCCGGTGCCGAGATCGATGTCAACGGCGCCGTCCAGGTCGATCGTCTCTTCTATCCCCAACGGCGCGAACTGAGGTTCGATCGTCTCCACCGGCGGGGGTGCGTCGGGCCCGTTGCGGCGATAGACAACAAGCGGCGAGTACCCGTGGTTAAAAACGCGAACCGCCCGGCGTTCCAGATCGATGAACACGACGATCGCGGCAACAAACATGTCGGCCGGGGTCTGTCGGTACAGGACGCTGTTCGCGTGTGCGATCAGTTCGGTCGGCTCGATGTGTTTCAGGCGATCCGCGACCTCCAACGTCGAGAAGAACGAGGCGATCAGACTGGTGGAAAGCGCTGCCGAAATGTTCTTACCGCTCACGTCGAAACAGGCGACGATCTCGTGCCGTTCATCCACCGCCTTGCGGTAATAAAAATCACCGCCCAGCTGGTACGCCATGTCCAGGTAGGTATGGACCCCGTAGGGGGCGTTGTCCCACTGCGTGGGACGAAGCAGGTGCTGCTGGATTTCCCGGGCGCGTTCCATCTCCTGTGAACGAAGGCGGAACACCGCCCGGAGGAT
>JANQHT010000161.1 GCA_028282545.1 Spirochaetales bacterium | reverse complement strand
CTACCGCCGCCAGTCCGGATGCTGTCATCTCGTCAACAAACCCCTTGGTCTTGCCGTCCATAACGGCGCAATCCGGTCCCTTGCAGCTTCCAATCCAGCCGATACGCTTGTGTCCGAGCTTCACCATGTGCCGCACGGTTTCCCTTATTGCCTGGTACACATCCAATCGAATCTGAGAGACTCCGGCACCGATCGGGTCCCAGTTCATGTTGGTGAGAAGTACTACCGGTATATCCTTCCTCCGGATCTGCCGGATCTTGTCGGGCCCGAACCTGTCGGAAACGACGATGACGCCGTCTACTTGATAGCCGATGATCGTGTCCGCGTAGGCCGGATCGTCCACCACATTGCTGAAAAGAATCGTGTACCCCCTCTCGTGCATGAGTCGTGTCGTTTCGTAGACCAACTCGGCGTGGAAGGGATTCCGGATCTCGTTGCTGATCAACACGATCTGATGGGTTTTCTTGGTCTTCAGACTTCGGGCGATCCTGTTCGGCCGGTAGTTCAACTCGTCAATGGCTTTCTGGATTCGTTCAGCTTTGTCCCGGCTGACATACCCCGATTTGTTGATGTAGTAGGAGACCGAGGCCGGGGAAACTCCCGCCCTACCGGCGACGTCTTTTCTCGTCGGCAACAGCTTCACCTCGCCTGTGGTGGTCATCAACCGCTGTAGGCGGAAAGAACGTTCTTTTTTGTCAGGGTACACCCAACAAACCGTGGTTCATGACGTAGAAACCGCTGTATTCACCGTCATTCCACCGCAACGATTGGTAATTGACACGATAAACCGAATATTGACACGTGTCAACAATGATATTTGCTCGTGTCAATATTGGATTAATCGCGTTGTATCAAGGTCTTGCATTATGCCTATGTCCGTTAGGATCGAAAAATCGTGATAGAGAAAGACGTCAAGATGACTCAAAATGGGTCCAGTTGCTTCTGGGTGATATGTATCCACCAGCGGGTCCTGGTGGTAGTGCTTTTTCCGATAGGGGGCCCGTCGGCTGTGAGTTTGCACTTCGGGGGCGTGCCCGTGAAGCTGAACGTGCGTTGGAGGAAGCGTGTATTGCCCGATTCGGCACATAAGGAATCATCGTGGGCGACGCTTCACGCCGTTGTTCCGTATTGTACCGGACAATCGAACGCATTATCATTTGAACGATGTCTGACCATCTGCAACCGATAGCCAACCAGCGGGTGACCGACCAGGTTTTTAGCAGCTTGGTCAGGTACCTGCTGTCCGGCGACCTCAAACCCGGGGACAGGCTACCCACGGAAGCGGAGATTGCAGAGAGCCTTGGGGCGGGACGGAACTCTGTACGGGAAGCGATGAAGGTGCTCCAGATTCTGGGGATGGTTGATCGCCGCCAGGGGCACGGTAGTTTCTTTGCTGATCCGAACGACAACAGTTTTGAACCACTCCTGATTCCAGTTGCGGCGTCCATCAGCCAGGAAAATGACTTGGTTCAACTACGGACCGTGTTTGAAGTGGGGACGGTTGATCTGATAATCGACGCGGTCCGTGACGAACAGCTGGGGATCATTGAGGAACGCATGTTGCAATTGGAATCCCTTGTTTCGGACGATCAGTTCCGCGTCGAGGACGCCGCGGAGGCCGACGTCGCGTTTCACGTCGCCATGGCGGAGTCAACCGGCAACAAGGCGTTGATATCGCTGTCAAACCTGATCATGCAGCTATTCAAGCGTTCGATGGCCGAAGCACTCTCGGACGACCACGATCGAGCTTCGTCACTAGAAGACCATCGTGCGCTCGTGAACGCCATCAAGTCACGGGACAAAGACGCCGCAAAAAGCGTTATCCGGCGATCGTTTCAGCGCTGGCGACATTCGGTGCATCTTGACTCGTAGGTACCTTCGAATCATTTGACGATCTTGTACAAGCCTCGCGGGAACATCTTATCGTCGTCAACGTGAATGAGGTGTCCGCTCGTGTTTGGACCGGGAACCACCGTCGCGACGAATTTTGCCGCGGCGATGATTTCCTCCAGAGAGATTCCGGTATCGATTTCCATCGCGCTGAGCAGGAACACCAAGTCCTCGGTGGATGTGTTCCCGGCGGCACCTGGAGCAAAGGGGCAACCGCCGATTCCACACACGCTCGTTTCAACCCTGGTTATCCCGGAGTTGATTGCGGCGAGCGTGTTGGCGATACCGACGCCGCGGGTATCGTGAAAGTGGACACGATAAGCGATATCGGGGAATTCGCTCCGAAGGGCGGAGATGTACGCCCGCGTTTGGCGGGGGGTCGCTGTCCCGATCGTATCGCAAAGGCAGATGTCCCGTATCCCGATCTCGTGCGCCCGGGCGACTCGTGCCCGTACAAGTTCGAACGGCGTGATTCCGTCGAAGGGGCAACCGAAAACGGTGGCGAGATCGAGCTTGATATGGTCAAACGGATAGCTGTCTGAACTGACGATCGTTGCGAGCTCTGCGAACGCGTCGTCTACGGATCTTCGAACGTTTGCGCGGTTGTGAGATTCCGTTACGGAGATAACAAACGTGATTTCCGGGATTCCGCTCTCTACCGCAAACCGCGCACCCCGTTCGTTGGGTACCAGCACGCTGAGATTTTTGGCGCGGAACCGTGGCAGGATTGACGCCACAACGTCCGCGGTATCCCTCATCTGCGGAATCGCCTTTGGATTGACAAACGATCCGATCTGGATCGAATCAATCCCCGCCTGGAGCAGGCGTTCGATAATTCGAATCTTGTCGTTGGTCGGGATAAACGTCGAGGTATTCTGGAATCCGTCCCGTGGAGCGACTTCGGTGATCGTCAGCTTTTCAGAGAGTGTCACGCGAACTCCCCGATGACATCCGTCCCAAAGACCTCCTCATCGCTTGGCGCCACCCGGTCAACGGGAAACGCAACTCGTGTCGTATTGAGGAGGTGCTTGTGGTAGACGTTTTCGCTGACGATGTTGCCGCCCCACGTACCGCAACCGAGTGTACCTGTGTTCATGAGTCCGTTATGCCAAGCACCGCTGTTGGAGAGGGCGTGCGCTTGGTTTACCGTAACGCGGGCAACGCGCGCGCGGCGACCGAGCTGTTCGGCTCGAGTCCGTTCCCGTGTATGTATGGCGCAGGAGTGTCCGGCTCCACAGTTCCCCGTTATTTCGTTTGCCATTTCAACCGCGCGATCGAAGTCGCGCCACCGGTACAGCGTGAGAACGGGGGAGAGCTTTTCTCTCGAGAACGGAAAATCGTCGCCAATTCCATCCTCTTCAACGACGAGGAACTCGGTGGACTCCGGAACCGGAATCTCGGCGAGTCGGGCGATCTTCACGGCGGACTGGGCAACGATCTCGCGGCTCAGGACGTTGTGACCAGACCACATGACTGCCTGGAGCCGTTTTTTTTCGTCGGACCCGTTTCTGACCAGGTATCCGCCAACCGCCGTCATCGCCCGGACCAAGTCGTCGTAGATCTCGGTGCTCGCCAGGCAACTGTTGTCGGCGGAACACCCGGACGCGTTGTCGAACGTCTTTGACGCTTTGATCTTGGCCGCGCTGTCCGCTACGTCGACCGTTTCATCGACGATGAGAACGGCGTTTCCGGTTCCAACACCGTACGCCGGTTTGCCACTTGAATACGCGGCTTTGACCATGCCGGCGCCGCCGGTCGCAAGGATCAAATCGACCCGGCTCATCAACTCCTTGCTGTTGTCGACGCTGGTTTCCTCGACGCCGATGACCAAGTCCTCCGGGTATCCGTACCGTTTCAACACGCTGCGGATCTCCCTGACCGCCAAGTTATTCGTTGCAAGTGACCGCGGATGCGGCGCAAGCACGATGGCGTTGCGCGTTTTGAGAGTCCACAGCGCCTTGATAAATGGAGTCATCTCGGGGTTCGTAACCGGGATCAATGCGCCGACGACGCCAACCGGCTTGGCAATCTCGATAAGGCCCTCGTCCTCGTCGACGTTAACGACATCCACGGTCCTGCTATCCTTCATGTCCGCGTAGATCGCTTTGACCTTGTTCCGCATCTTCAGGTATTTTGCTTCGACATTGCCGATACCGGTCTGCTCGAACGTGAGTTCGGCAATCTCGCGCGCAAACGATTCGCGGCACCCCGCCCATGCGGCTCTAGCGCAGATGTAATCCACGCGTTCCTGGTCGACAAACTCGTACTCTTTGAACGCCTCCCGGGCGCGTTGTACCAAATCGGCAACATACGATCCGCTCATGCTTCGTCCTCCGCGTCTAACGAATTTCTGATGATCGTCTCAACGTCCTCGCGGCTCGGATTGCGGGGGTTGTTCACCCAAATGCGTGTATTCCTGAGAGCCAGTTCGGCAATTTTCGGTACAACGTTCTCGGTGACACCGTGGCGGCGGAGGCCGAATTCGATTCCAACCGAACGCGCCAATTCCTTGAAGGCGATGATGGCGTTCGCAGCGTCCGATGTTTCGTTGCCCGTCACCAAGCCTGGATCGATGATAGACGCCACCCGGGCGAATTTGGCTGGTACGGCCTCCGCGTTGTATCTCATCACCTCCGGGAGCATAAGTGTGACTGCGAGGCCATGCGGCAACTTCGCAGCAACCCCAAGGGCCATTGCGCACGCGTGGGCTCCTCCCGTTTGTGTGTTGGTGAAACTAAGGCCGCCGAACATGGCGGCACGCAACATATACTCTCGCGCCTCGATATCCGATCCGTTGCGGTACGCTCGTTGAAGGTAGTTGGCAGCGTATTCGATTCCCTGAAGCGCGAACGGTTCGGTCAGAAATGAATTGAACCGACCAACGTACGATTCGAGAGCGTGAGAAAACGCGTCGAGGCCGGTAAACGCGGTCTGGATCGGAGGCAGGCCCACCGTCAGCCCAGGATCAAGAATCGCGACATCGGGAATGTTGAACGGTGTGACAACGCCGAACTTATTGTGGTTCAAGTCGCTGAACACGGCGACGTTTGTGACTTCCGACCCGGTCCCGGCAGTAGTGGGAAGGAGAACGAGCGAGAGACCGTTGTTCCTGACCTTTCCAACTCCAGCGAAATCGGCAATTGATCCGGTGTTATGCGCCATGACTGCGACGCCTTTCGCTACATCGAGTGAACTCCCGCCACCAATTCCAACGATGGCGTCGAAGCTGCTCTCTCGTATCTGTTTGGCGTACTCGTCAACGAGCGCTGCCGGTGGTTCCGGCTCAATTCGGTCAAAAACCTCGCAATCAATCTGTTCGATCTCGAGAGAGGACAAGGGCTCCTTCAAAATCCCCGTTTCCCGTAGTAGGCCGTCACAGATCACGGCAACGCGCCGATAGCCACTCGCGCGACACACTTCACCTATCGTCGATGATGATCCGTTCCCAAACTCGATCTGCGGAACTCGGTTCATCGTTACCTTTGTCTGCAATTTGAAACCTCCCGGGTACGAAGGGACGCCGATTATACCGACCGCCACCTGGCTGCCGCGGCGTTTGTTCACGACCCATTCAAAATTCTTGTTGCGCAATCGTAGTATTTAGGATATCCTACAATTAAATATCAGACAAGAAGGTTTTTGTGGCTGTTGAGCTTGAGCGCATCGAACGACAACACGTAGCCGACGTGGTAATTGACCAGCTCCTTGACCTGATGATTACCGGAAAACTGCGGTCCGGTGAGAAGCTGCCCGGCGAGAGCGATCTTGCCGGCCGGCTCGGGGTGGGGCGCAATTCCGTTCGGGAAGCGCTGAAGGTTCTCCAGACACTGGGAATTTTGGAAAGACATCAGGGCAACGGTAGTTACGTTGCCGAGTCGTACAAAATGCCGTTCGACTGGATGCTGTTCCCGCTCCTGTCGAAGATCGGGACTTCCCAGGATCTTGTCGAACTTCGGCGCGTGATTGAGCTTGGCGTTACGGAATTGGTGATCGAGAAAGCGTGCGTTTCAAGTTTTGACAGACTCGAAGCAAAGCTGAATGCGTTTGAACGCGCCGGCGCGCGCGATGACTTCGACGTCGACGAAGTAGTGCAGCGTGATGTCGAGTTTCACACCTGCCTCGCGGAATTGACCGGCAACTCAGCCTTGGTAGAGCTGTCGAAACTCGTAATGAAACTGTTTCAACCTTCGATGAAGGCTCACTTGACAAGTCCGGAAGGCTTCGAGGTTTCGGCCTCTCACCATCGGTCGGTTTTTGAAGCGATCACGACGCGGGATCGCGACCAAGCTCGGCGGAGCATTGTGGCTGCTTTCGAAGAGTGGAAGCGTTTCATCGACGTATCGTAAGGATGTATCACCGTCTTCGGTGATCACATACAACACAATACCGACGTAGTCGGCAAAAGGAGATGGAGTATGAAAAGGAACGTTCGGTTTGCGGTAGTCGTTCTGCTTTCTCTGTGCGTAGTTGGCGGATTCGCCTTTGCGTCTGGTGAAGCCGAAAGCGACGGGATGGAGACGATTGCCCTCAAGTTGGGTCACGGCGGCACAACCGAGGACCTGCGTCAGATTGCGTCTGAAGAGTTCAAGCGCGTTGTCGAAGCTGAAACCGACGGCCAAGTCGTCATCGAAATCTTCCCCGCGTCAACGCTCGGCGACTGGCGTGAAATGCAGGAAGGTTTGCAGATTGGAACCGTCGATTTTGTCATCGAGGATATCGGCACGTTGCAACGGTATTCAGATATGGCAGCTCTCGGGTTCATGCCGTTCGTTTATTCAAGCAAAGAACACTGGGAAAACGTTTGGAACAGTGACATCAAGAACATCTTGCTCGACGACTTCGAAAAAGCTACCGGCTTCATGCTGCTCGGAAGTATGTATCGCGGTGCGCGAAATCTGACTGCAGTCCGCCCCGTCGAGAAACTCGAAGACGCAGCGGGTCTGAAGATTCGCGTTCCAGGCGCGGAATCTGCTCTGGCCGGATGGACCGCGATTGGCGCAAATCCGCAGGCGATGGCGTTTCCGGAAGTTTTCGGGGCGCTCCAGCAGAAGGTTATCGATGCCCAGGAGAATCCCTTTAACGTAATCTGGAACGACAGCATGTACGAAGTTGCTCCGTACATCACGTTCACGGAACACGTCTACGGCGCATTCAACTTCCAGGTTTGGGCGGAAACGTTCAACTCGTGGCCGCAGAACGTTCAGGCAGCGGTGATGAAGGGAGCCGATGCGGCATCAGTTCTCTACAACTCGCTCCAGGCGGACAACGAAAACGAGATTGTCGAGAAGCTGGAAGCGGATCCCGACGTCGAACTCTTTCGAATCTCTGAATCGGAGAAGCAACGCTGGGCCGACGCGGTTCGTCCCGTACACGACGAGTATCCCGAACTCTCCGAGTTCCTCGCGGCTGTCCGCGCGGCTCAGTAGCAAAACGGGAATTTGACACGTGCGAGCGCTCCAGTTCCCGAAGGCGTATGAGGCAAACGTCGTTGACATACCCCGCCCCGAGATCCGGGGCGCTCGCCAGTTGATCCTCAAGGTCGAAGCGTGCGGAATCTGCGCGAGCGATATAATGGCGTACAAGAGCACTCACCCGTACCGCAAGCCGCCACTGGTGACCGGCCATGAATGCGTCGGTACAGTTGTCGAAGTGGCCTACGGCGTTCGTGATCTTCGTGTCGGTGATCGAGTCGCTGTGGAGCCGCACGTCGGATGTGGTGAGTGTCACTATTGCGCCATTGGCGAATACCAGCAGTGCACCGACAAGGGACTCATCGGCGTGGGCGAGTGGGTCGGTGGTTTTGCCGAGTACATCGTTCTTGAAGACTCGATGTGTTACAGGATTCCCGACGACGTCCCGTTTGAGATCGGGGCGCTCCTAGAGCCGTACAACGTCGGTGTACACGCCGTTCGGCGCGGCGATATCCAGCCGGGCGAGAGCGTGGGAGTTGTCGGAACCGGCACGATTGGTCTCATGACGCTGTTGGCCGTGAAGAAGGGGAACCACGGACGAATCGTGGTTACCGATGTGAGCGACCGAAAGCTCGAAACGGCCCGCGCGATTGGTGCCGACGTAGCGATACATGCGGTAAAGGCAGACGTCGTAGCCGAGGTGGCTGCCGTTGAACCAAACGGGCTCGACGTCGTGTTTATCGCTGTTCCCAACGCAACAGGTATCGATCAGGCGTTGTCGATGTGCAAACGCCAGGGACGATTGGTGCTGATCGCAACGCTCGGCGAGCCCATCGCCATCGACACGCACAAGATCCAACAGTTTGAACGGACGGTGACCGGGACCGCCATGTACAACCGCACCGACTGGTTACTGTCGATTGAACACTTGGCGCAGGGCACCGCCGGATTTCAAACCCTTATCTCTAATACGATTTCTCTTGACCAGGCACCTGCGGAAATTGACGACCTTGCGAACGGTCGGAAACCGGATAATATAAAAACAATAATCACCTCGTTTGGAGAATAAATGAGACGACTCCTCAATGCTTTGGAACGCGCGTCCATAGCCGCCACGTCGTTCCTTCTGGTTTTGGTAACCGTTGTGCTCTCAATCCAGGTATTCACACGGTACGTTCTCGACTCGTCAACACCGTGGTCGGAGGAACTCGCCCGGTATTCGATCGTCTGGCTCACGTTGTTGACCCAGGGGGTCGTGATTCGCCGATTCGAAGAGATCCGGGTCGATATCCTGGAACACTACCTGGCGCAGAGAGGTGTTCCGGCCAAGGTCCTCGGCATCTTTCTGTTGGCGCTGGAGGTTGCATTTATCGTTATCCTCGTTGTCTCGGCGATCCGGCTTCTGCCAACCGCGAGAACGCAGATGATAACCGGCTTGCAGGTTCCACTGTCCTACGTGATCTGGGGATTCGTATTCGGGCCGGTCCTCGCTCTGCCGTTCCTGTTCGAACGCATCTACGACGTGTTCGTAGGTAATCCGGCATCGCTCTCAGAGGAATAACTGCATGATCCTTGCAATTCTCCTGGTAATGTTCATCGGTCTCGCAGCGCTTGGGTTACCGATCGCCGCATCGCTCGGAATCACGAGCATGTTCGTTCTCCTGGTGATCCAAGATGTGAGCATCGCGGTCATTGTCCAACGCGTCTTTTCCGGCATTGATTCATTTCCACTCATGGCAATCCCCCTCTTTGTGCTGGCGGGGAACGCGATGAACGTCGGAGGTACGACGTCGCGGATTGTGCGGTTCAGCAACGCGATTGTCGGCCGAGCGCGCGGTGGCCTGGCGCACATCAACGTATTGGCAAGCATGTTCTTTGGGGGGATATCGGGGTCGGCCGTCGCCGACACCTCGTCTATCGGCGGGATCATGATTCCGTCGATGATCCAGGAAAAGTACGATCGTGGCTTTTCGGCCTCGATTACCGCTTTTTCGAGTGCTCTTGGACCGATTATTCCGCCGAGCATCACCATGGTTGTCTACGGGATTACCACGGGGCGCTCGATACGGCGTCTATTCATTGCCGGCGCTATACCGGGCATCATCTACGGGTTGGGACTGATGGCGGCAGTTGCCTACATTGCAACGCGCCACGACTATCCCCGTCCGCCCAAACTCACGCTTCGCGAAAAAGTGGCGAGCCTCCGAGATGTGGTTTGGGCACTCCTGATGCCGGTTATCGTCGTTGGCGGTATATTGACCGGCGTGTTCACCGTGACCGAATCGGCGGCGGTGGCGGCAGTCTATTCGATCTTCGCCGGTCTGTTTATCTACAAGGGAATTGACAGTTATCAGAAGTTCTTCAGGATTCTTGAATCATCGGTCGTCCTAGTCGGATCGATCATGATCCTGATCGGGACCGCGAAGCTCTACTCGTGGCTCCTCGTCATCAATCGTGTCCCCGATCTGCTCAGTAATTTTATCTTTTCGATCACCACGAACCCGTTTGCGGTTCTCCTCCTGATCAACGTATTTATCATCATCGTCGGGATGTTTGTCGAAGCAAACGCGGCGATCGTCATCTTTGTTCCCATCCTCTATCCGCTGGTCACCAAGCTCGGTATTGATCCTGTCCACTTTGGTGTTGTGATTGTGTTCAATCTCTGTCTGGGGTTGGTAACGCCGCCCGTTGGTTTGTGCCTCAATCTGGCCAGCAAGATAGCCAAGTGCAGCCTTTTTCATTCAATCAAACACTCGGGATGGTTTTTTCTTGTTGGGTTGGTGGTCTTGCTGGCAATCACCTACTGGCCGCAAATGGTACTGTTTCTACCGGACGCCCTGGGGATGTAAAAGCCGGGCCTACAGGTCGTTGGCGGCGGCGGCGAAAAAAAGTTGTCGCCCCGGGGCGACAACGTTTCGTGTCGAGAAATCGCCGCTACCCGACCTACTTTCGATCCAGTACGTTTTGTACCGCGCTTCTGATTGCCGTAGCAGAAATGCCGTACTTGTCGAGAATCTTGTTGTACGCACCGCTCTCAGCAAACGTATCCTGGAGGCCCAGGCCCTCGAACGGCACGTGTAGGTCTTCCTTCATGAGAAGGGCAGCCAGCTCGTATCCGATTCCGTTTTTGGCCTGGTGGTTTTCTGCCACGACGAGTGCGCCGGTGCGGCGAACCGATTCGAGAACCGCGTCGCGATCGTACGGTTTGATTGAGTAGAGATCGATGACCTCTGCTTCGACACCGTCGGCGGCGAGTGAATCCGCGGCTGCAAGCGCCTGGAATACGATGTCGCCGTACGAAATAAGCGTGACGTCGTGGCCGGCTCGAATCGTCTTGCTGCCGCCTACAACGAAATCGTCGTTCTCGTCGTAGATGTCGTACAGCGCGTCACGCATGAGGCGTACAAATACGGGTCCTGGAGTCGTCAGAGCGAGATTTGCGACCACCCGTGCCGAACGAGAATCGCATGGGCACATGACCGTCATGTTGGGGAGGGTGGCCATCGTGGCGATGTCTTCCGTCGCTTGGTGGGTTACGCCGTCTATGGCGGCGGTCACCCCGCCGTGGGACGAAAGGATTTTGACGTTCAGGTTTGGATAACAGACAAAGGACCGGATCACCTCGATGGCTCGCATCGTGATGAAAACACCGTAGCCGCCACAGAACACAGTTCTTCCCGATGCAGCAACGCCGGCTGCCTGGGCAAACATCCCGAGTTCCGCAATCCCGACGTTGAAATAGCGCTCGGGATACCTGTCACCAAAAAGGTGGGTGTACGTGGAGTATCCGATATCGGTTTCAAAGACGACAAATTCCTTGTCTTGATCGCCCAGATCAACGAGACATTCGCTGAATGCCCGCCGAGTAGGGCTGGGTGCCTTTGTCAGGGTCATTGGATTGCTCCTTTCATCAACTCTGAGCGGGCGCGGGCATACTGCTCTTCGGACGGGGCTTTCCCGTGCCAGTAGTGATCGTCCTCCATGAACGAAACGCCCTTGCCCTTGGTTGTGTACGCAACGATGCATACCGGCTTTCCGCGGAAGTCCCGAGCCGATTCAAGCGCTCCAACCACCTCCCCCATGTCGTGCCCGTCGATCTTCAACACGTGCCACCCAAAGGCTTCGAACTTCTTGTCTATCGGTTCAACCGGCATTATGTCGTCCGAGAAACCGTCATTCTGGATTCTGTTTCTATCAACGATAGCGACCAGGTTGTCGAGTGCGTACTTGTTGGCCGTTTGCGCGGCCTCCCACACGACACCTTCGTTGATCTCGCCATCACCAAGCAGCGTGAAAACATCAAACCCCTTGCGTGAGATTCGTTTTGCATCGATTGCCATACCCACCGCTATTGCCATCCCGATACCGAGGGAACCGGTGGTCATGTCAATGCCGGGCGTTTTGATTACCGGATGCCCTTGGAGGATGCTCCCGAACTGTCGGAGTGTCTTGAGTTCATCGAGTGCGTAAAACCCTCGCATTGCGAGCGCTGCATAAAGTGCGGGACACGCGTGCCCTTTCGAAAGGATAAAGCGGTCCCGATCGGGCCACTTGGGGTTGTCCGGGCGGAGACGAAGAATGTGAAAATAGAGCGCGGCAATCAATTCCGCTTCCGAGAAGGAGCCGCCAATATGCCCAGATTGAACGGTGTAAACCATATCGAGCACGTTTAGGCGAATTTCCCTTGCCTTTTGCGATAGGTCTGTGACCAGTTTGGTATCAGTCGATGTGTGCGCCGCCATTAATGTCCACCTCTTCTCCTGTGATGTATCCCGCCTCTTCGGAAGCGAGAAAACAGACAAGCGCACCTACCTCTTCCGGAGTTGCCATTCTGGCAACGGGAATATCGGCCGTCATTTCGCGTTGATTGCCTTCCGATTCCACACCGCCACGAATGTCCGTCAGTACCAGTCCCGGTGCGACAGCATTTACCGTGATTCCCGCCGCTGCGACCTCCCGTGCAAGCGCCTTCCCGAATCCGAGAATCGCCGCTTTGGCGCCGGAATAATGGGCACCACCAAAGACACCGCCCCCACGCTTGCCCGATACTGAACTCATGTTGACGATGCGTCCGTAGTTGTTTGCGGCCATTGCTGGGATCACCGCTTTCGAAAACAGGAATGTACCAGTTGCGTTGACGGCAAATATGCGGTTCCAATCATCGAGTGACATGTTTTCAACACGGACCGGTTGCGTAATCCCCGCGTTGTTCACCAGGATGTCGATCCGTCCCCAAGCATCGACGGTTGCCTGGATGACGCGCTCGATCGAACTCGGGTCGGTGACATCGACCTGGAACCCGAGGGCATGGCCCCCGTCTGCTTCGATTTCGCTTGCGACAGCGGATGTCCCGTCGGAATCCAGGTCGCAAACCGCAACCCTGGCTCCTTGAGATGCAAGTGCCAATGCTATTGACCGGCCGATACCACGTGGCGACCCGGCTCCGGTTACAATCGCCGCTCTGTTATGTAATTCGAACACGATGCCCTCCGTTCAAATGCATCGACGCCCTTGCGTCAAATGTAGGATATCCGATATCATCTTTCTGTGTCAACTGGAAACCGGTAGGATCCGGTCACGTCCGATAGCTGGTGCGATTGCACCCCGGCGCCACTGCTGCCGAACACCGGACGACAAATCGCGAAACAACGTCGCAAGCTCGCGTTTGCCCACTTTCGACTGGGCAAATTGCCTCATCAAGCCGTACAGCGTGCCGTTCGGGTCCGGTCCCTCGATTTCGTTTACAAGGCGTTGAAGCGTCGGAGAAAACCTCGCGTTGATCCGATCGAGTGAAGCGACGAACTCCGCCTCGGGGTGCGTGGTATACTCCAGCGATGACGAGCTGGCGGCGGTTGAACGAGTCGTACAGAGTGCTGTCGCTTGCCTTTTCCGTCGTGTTGTTGGCCGTCGGTTTGATCATCTACCGTCGCGTGATCACGGGACTCCCCTTTCCGGTCCGCGGCGCGCACCAAGTGACGATTTCCGCCCTCGCGGCTGTCGGTTGCGCCGGAGTCGTCCATGGAATCCGGGCCGAACCGGTCAGGTGGGCGGCGTTCACGATCGAGGTTGTCCTCCTCCTCCTCGCGTCGTTCCTGTCGGAAACGTTCGTATGGGGACGGCTCTTTTGGTTTATACCACTCGTCTTCCAGTTGGGGGTCTTTGCCACGCCGACCGTCCTTCTTGCGATCGCGTTGCCGCTTGAGGCGGTGATGCTGTGTTCGAATCGACTCGTGACGGCCTGGGGCGTACAGGTTCCTCCCGCTCCCGCGCGCGAGATCGTTGTCATCTCGCTCTTTGGGTTGGCAGTCATCGCACTCGTGACCTCGCTTCGTTTTCTCATCGATCGATTCGGCGAGCAGGAACTACTCGTGAACAACCTCAAGATGAACATCGTCAAATTGACGAACGCCAACTACGCCTTCCAGAAGTACGCAACCAACGCCGAAGAGAGTGCCAGGAAAGGCGAGCGCCTCGCGATCACGCGCGAGATCCACGACGTCGTCGGGTATACGATGACGACCTTACGGATGATGCTCGAAGCGGGCAAGGATATGATCGCCAACTCGCCGATGAAACTTGAGATCCAACTGGAGAACGCGCTGCAGATCGTAAACAGCGGCTACGGCGAAGTGCGGGATGCACTGTACCTTCTGCGGGGCCACGAGACTGAGATACCGGCCGGCGTACCCGGCCTCAAGGCGATCATCGATCTTTTTTCGTCTACGACCGGGGTTGTCGTATCCGTTCACTGGGGTGAAATCCCGTGGCACATGGCGTCTCCGGAGGAGAGCGCGCTGTACCGGTTTGTACAGGAGGGAATGAGCAACGCACTCTCTCACGGAAACGCAACCGAAATTCGTATCGCCTTTCGTCGGGAAGGCGACGCCCTCGTGGCGAGCATCGCGGACAACGGTGTGGGCGCGGACCAGATAATCGAGGGCATCGGGATCTCCGGGATGAAGGAGCGACTGGATGCGTTCGGCGGTTCGGTGACAACGCAGACGATGCGCAACGGTTTCCTTGTGACGGCGCGTCTCCCTCTGAACGGGAACGAGGTGACCAGGTGAAACGGATTCGTATCTTGATCGCGGATGACCAGGCACTCTTCGCAGAGAGTCTGAAAACGGTTCTCGATTCACGCGCAGAAGAACTCACCGTCATCGGCGTCGTCGAGAACGGCCGCGAAGCGGTTGCATGGGTTGCCGAGCACGACGTTGACGTCGTGCTCATGGACGTTCGCATGCCGGAAATGAACGGTGTTGAAGCGACACGCCGCATCATGACCGAGAAACCGACAACGCGGATCGTGATGCTCACAACGTTTCAGGACGACACCTTTGTCTACCGGTCTCTCGAACACGGAGCTGTTGGCTACGTTCTGAAGAACACTCCGATCGAAGACCTGATCGCTACGATAGTCGCGGCAAGTAGGGGCGTCGTTCAGATATCTCCGGATCTCGTGCCCAACCTGGTCGCTCACTACCGGAGTGATGCCGTCCGCGAGTTGCGCCCCGACGAGCGCCCCGATTGGCTTCGGTTCCTGACTCACCGCGAAAAGGAGATCCTTCAGTTGATGGCCACCGGCCTCGACAACCACGAAATCGCGGCCCGTTTGAACCTCGCGCTCCAAACGGTCAAAAACTACGTGAGTCAGATCTACGACAAACTCGGTACAAAAGACCGAATGGACGCGGTCAAACTGGTGCAGGACCTTGGTGTGGACCTCAGGCTTCTGTAACGGCAACCGGTACCGAAATCCGGTACCCTTTTCAGTACCGCGGTAACTGGCGCGGGACGGCTAACCGTTCAAAATGAATCCAACAACGCACATCGAACGAGGAGGATGGTATGCGAAAAACGGCAGTATTGGCGCTGGTTCTTCTGACTCTGGTCGCGGGGATCTCGATGGCTGGCGGCGGAAGAGAGGCCGAAGGGACGACCAAGCTCGTCTTCACAAGCTGGCGAACGGAAGACATCGAACGGATGAACCGTATCAATCAGGTCTTCATGGATGAGAACCCCGACATCGTCGTCGAGTTTCAACCGATCAAGGACACGGAATACGACGCTCAACTCAAGTCGTCGCTCGAGACCGGCGTCGCCGCCGATATCGTCTTCTTGCGCTCCTACGACGCGGGATTGCAGATTTGGGACACAGGGATACTCCTTCCCCTCAACGACGTGGTGCCGGCGCTCGCCGATTTTCCGGGCTCCGCGCGAGGAGCTTGGTCTAGCCCCGAAGACGATCTGTACGCGGTTCCGTTCGTCGGCGTTACGCACGGCGTCTACTATCAGAAGGCGATATTCGACAAGTACGGCCTCGAAGTTCCGGAAACGTGGGATGAGTTTATTTCGGTCTGTGAGAGGCTCGACGCAAACGGCGAGACGGTATTCGCGCAAGGGACCAAGGAAGGCTGGCCGCTCTACGAGGTCATCTTCAGCGGATTGGGAGCCAACTTCTACGGTGGTGAACAGGCTCGACAGGACCTCATGGCCGGAGCGGTAAAACTGACCGATCCGCAGTTTGTCCGTGCGTTTGAGACGCTCAACGAGCTGCAGCCCTTCTTCCCGGCAGGATACGAAGCGATCGACTACGTCAGCATGCAGCAGATGTTCGGTACCGGGCAGGCGGCTATGTTCATCGGCGGGAGTTGGGAGATCGGAATCTTCGAAGATCTTGGAAGCGGACAGAGCGAGATCGGGTTTTTCCCGCCGCCGGTCGAAAACCGGGGCGACCGGCTCAGCTACTGTTTCCACGTGGACGCCGGCATCGGCATCAACGCCGAGTCGGAGAACCTCGATGCCGCCAAGCGCTATATCGAGTGGGCATCGTCACCGGAGTTTGCACAACTCTTCATGGAAGAGCTCCCTGGATTCTTCGCCTACACGCCCGGTTCATATTCGCTCTCCAACTCGCTGGCGAACGACATGATTGCGGCGGTCGAAGGTGCGGACGTCACCGTTCGGACCGTTTGGGAAAAGATGAGCGCCCAGTCTCCGAGCGGTAACACGCTTATGTGGGAAGCACTCATCGACATGTACAACGGCATAAAGACTCCGGCCGAAGCGGCCGCCCACGTGCAACGCGGGCTGGATACGTGGTATCGACCATAGGGTGGTTGATCTGATCCCAATCGCGCCCCGGATCCAACGATCCGGGGCGTTCATCTACCTGAGCAAATTTACGGGGAGAGGCGACCGATCGTGTTGAGGCAAGAAGGAAAACGGCGTTGGTTTCTCGTCTGGTACATTCTGCCCGCGCTGGTCGTGTATACGGCGTTTATGCTCGTCCCGATCATCAACTCCATGCGGCTGAGTTTTTTCAGCGGCGACGGTCTCATTCCGAATGAGTTCGTCGGATTCGACAACTACATCAAACTGTTTGCGGAGTATCCGTTCAACGAACGCTTCTGGAACGCGTTTTTTAACAACATCAAGTTTTTTGTGATGGTGACGTTGTACCAGAACATACTCGGTTTCCTGATGGCGGTCCTGCTAACCCGGGGCCTTCGCTTCTCGGCCTTTCTACGGAAACTCAGCTTTATCCCCACCACGCTCTCGGTCCTGGTTGTGGGGTTCCTTTTTTCGATGATTTTCAACCCGGTCTGGGGCGTTTTCGACCAGATTCTTCGCGTCCTCGGGCTCGAATCGCTTATTCGCCCGTGGCTCGGCGATCGCCTTACCGCCCTGCCGATCGTCAGTATGGTGGTCAGCTGGCAGTTTTTCGGTGAGTCGATCATCTTCTACACCGCCGGTATCGATGCCATAGACGACGAGATGCTGGAGGCAGCGCGAATCGACGGTGCCGGGTTTTTCTCCGAGATCTGGCACATCATTCTCCCATCGATCCTTCCCGTCGTCGGCATCGTTACGATTCTGATATTCGTTGGTGATTTCACCCAGTTCGACATCATCTACGCGATGTCCACGTCGATGGGGAACCCCGGGTACAGCACCGATATCTTCGGTTCGCTCTTTTACCGAACGGCATTCTCTTCGCCCGAACGGGGCGGATGGGGTATGGGAATGGGTGCCGCCGTCGCAACGATCATGTTCGTCTTTGTCTTTGTTGGAGTTGGCCTCTTCCTGATCTTCTTCAATCGGAGGAGGTCGAAACTCTCATGATCACGATCCATCGCCGTTGGGCGCGTCTTGTGTCATACGGGCTCATGGTCTTTTACGCAGCGGTGATTCTCTTCCCGCTCTACCTGATGCTGATTACTTCGTTGAAGGACAACCGGCAGATATTCACGCGCCCCTTTGCGTTTCCGAACCCGATTGAGTTTGGCGGGTATCTGCGGGTGTTCACCGTTGCCCACTACGGTATCTACTTCAAAAACAGCACCGTGATAACGTTGTGCGCGCTGGCGCTCATCGTCTTTCTGTCGGCGCTGGCGTCGTACGCACTCGCCAAGTACGAATTCCGCGGAAAAACGGCGATCTACGTCTATTTTGTGCTCGGACTCATCGTCCCGATCAGGCTCGGGACGATAGGGATATTGAAAACGATGATCGGCCTGACGCTCTTCGACACCATATGGTCGCTCGTCATCGTGTTTGTAGCGATGGGCATTCCCCTGGGCGTGTTTATCCTCTACGACTTCATCAGGATGATACCCGAGGAGTTGAGCCACTCGGCGCGTATCGACGGTTGCAACGAACACATGATCTTTCGGAGGATTGTCGTGCCGTTGTCACAGCCCGCTTTGGCAACGGTGGCCATAGTCAACTTCATCCCGGTCTGGAACGATTTCTGGTTTCCGCTGATCCTGATCCGATCAAATGAAGTTCGGCCCGTTCCTCTGGCGACTGCGCTGCTGTTCGGGCAGTTCGAGACAAACTTTGGCATGGTGTTCGCCGTCTTGTCGCTGGCGTCGCTGCCGGTAATGACTTTCTACCTGCTCTTGTCCCGCTACTTCATCAAGGGCCTTACCAAGGGCGCATTGAAAGGCTGACGTTCCGCTTCGGACGGATTTGCTTCTCGCATCCGCTCGCTGCGAACCGAGTAGAGGATCTGTAGCACCACCGATCGCAACAACTGCTCAGGCGAAATCGAGGGACGGCCCACGGCGGGGAGGGTGATTGCTCGGAACATATCGGGTGGTTTTTCAGCAGCCTGCTGACTAGAGAATCTCCGATAGTTCAGAGTCGGCGGGGTCCACCCGTACGCCTTTCTCGGTCCGGACGATGGGTTGCCGGAGAATCCCCGGCGTCGACTCGATCTCTTCAATCGGATCGAAATCGAGATGTTCCAGGTTCCGGCGCCGGTACTCTCGCGATTGTGTATCAATCAGTGAGTCTACGTCACCGACGGCTCGTACAATCGCCGTCAACTCGCCGGCGCTTGGACCTCGCTGAGTTAGGTCAACAAAATGGTAGTCGATGCGCCTCTCCTTGAGGTAACGCTCCACGCGCCGGGTGGCGTTCGACTTTTTCGTCCCGTACACCTGTGGTGTCATGAGTGCGAGTATACCAGCCGATAGTTAAGAACGAAATGGTTCGTCCCACTGTGCTCGCCGTTGACGATGACCCGGTTCAGCTCGACATGATCCGGACCGCTGCGGAGAAGCTTGAATTCCCGTCGATCGACGTCGTTCTCGCTTCAAACGTTACCGAGGCGACGGAGGTGTTAGAGGCGCGTGCCGTCGACATGGTGATCACGGATCAGCGGATGCCCGACGGCTCCGCCCACGACATTGTGTCGCGGAGCATTGCGGTCAACCCATTGGTGCCGATCGTGGTGATCACCGCCTTCGAGTCGGTTGAAGACGCGGTCAACCTCCTGAAGCAGGGTGCCCGTGACTATATCGTCAAACCGCTCCGTCCCGCGGACATCCAGAAGCTCCTGATCAATATGCTGGAATGGCACGAACGGGAGTCCGAGGTCGAGGCGTTTCAGAGCGCGGAGGCCGTACCTGGACCGCCGCAAACCGGTCAGTCGGCGTCGGTCGCCATGAAGGAGGCGCTTACGCTCGCCGCCCGTGCGGCCGGGAGCGACGTATCGGTTCTTCTCCGTGGCGAAAGCGGAACGGGCAAGGAAGTCATGGCCCGCCGGATCCACGCCAACAGCGCCCGCGCGACCGGCCCCTTTATAGCCGTGAACGTCGCGGCGATTCCCGCCACCCTGGTGGAGGCGGAGTTGTTCGGCCACGCCAAAGGTGCCTTCACCGGGGCTACGGCAGACCGGGTGGGGTTTTTCGAGCGCGCCGGAGGGGGAACGCTCTTCATCGACGAGCTTGGTGACATTCCCCTCAACGTGCAGGTGAAGCTGTTGCGGGTGACCCAGTTCCGGGAGATCCACCCGCTCGGTCATGAGAAGCCGCGAACGCTGGATGTACGCATCATTACCGCTACCAACCGCGACCTGGACGCCATGGTCACCTCCGGCGAATTCCGGGAAGACCTCTACTACCGGCTCAATGTGGTAACGATCGAAATTCCGCCGCTCCGGGAGCGCAAGCAGGACATCCCCCTCCTGGTAGAGGAATTTGTCCGCCGTTTCGCGGAACGCAACAAGCGATCCCTCTCGGGAATATCGCAGAGGGCGCTCAACACGCTTATCCGCTACGATTTCCCCGGGAACATCCGCGAACTGGAAAACATCATGGAACGTGCGGTGGTCCTGACTCCGGGGCCGATGATCACCGAACGGGACCTCCCGAATTTCGTTGCCGGAACGGGGAACGGAGACGCCCCGGGGACCTCCCTGGACGCCCAGGTCCAGGCGCTGGAGCGCAAACTGATCCTGGAAGCCCTCAAGTCCACGGAAGGGCATCAGTCGCGGGCGGCGTCGATTCTCCAGATTACGGAACGGAGGCTCCGGTCACGGATGGAGCGACTCGGCATCGATAACCCCTTTTGAGGTAGAATTCGCCCAAGGGGGCGATTTTTCGCCCTCCAGGGCGAATTACACCGCCCGGCGTGGTATCTTTTGCGTGTACCCGGCGGCCCGTTGCCCAGGTGGAGGCAGATAAGTCGTTATTTTGAAACAATTTACCATTTCATGATCAAAACGCTTGACCATATGCGATGTTTGGCATGAAACTTACTAATGAGTAATAAACATGGCGATACGTCGCCGAGGAGTAAAAAAATGAAGAAGCGAATCCTTATTCTTGCAGCGCTTGTCGTTCTTGTTTCCGGTTTTGCGGCCGCCCAGACCGACACCGCCAGCATCACCCTCACCGGTACCGTAACTCCGCTGGTGAATATCACCATTAGTCCTGCGGCCGGGCACAACTCTCTGGATCTTTTGATCGACGTGACCGATCTCACCGTTGCCACGGTGAACGAGTACAGCAACGTTGCCGCCGGGTACACGGTTACCCTTGAATCGGCGTTTGCCACGGCGAACGGTGCGGGTGCGGCTTTGACCAGCGGCACCACCTCGCTGGACTACTCCGTCACCTACGGCGGTGTAGCGGTTGCGTTCGGCGGAGCATCAGCCCTGGTGACCGATGCCTTCGGACCCTCTTCGAGTCCGGCCGGTTTAGACAAGGCGCTCGCCATCAGCTACGCGGGTAGCTCCGTAACGCTCCCTAACGGGTCCTACTCGGATACCCTCACCTTTACCATCACCGGTAAGTAGGGGGACTACCATCGGGCAACCAACCATGAAACGGTTTGCGGCGTTTGTCGCGGTTGCCCTTGCGGGTATCTCCACACTGGGGGGGCTCTCCCTTGAGCCCCTCAACCAGACCTTCATCCCCACCCAGGCGGGTCGAATTCGGACGTTCCGCGTGGTCAACACGCAGGGTGAGCAGATCGCCGTGCGCGTTCGTATGCTGACGCGGTCGGTTGATGATTCGGGCGCAGAGGTGCGGGGTGATGCCTCCGGCGAGTTCCTCGTATTTCCTTCGACTCTCACGTTACCGTCCGGCACCGGCCAGGCGATCCGCGTTCAATGGCTCGGATCGGAGGAGATCGATACCGAGCTGTCGTACCGGATCGTGGTTGAACAGGTTCCCGTCGATTTCCAGGATCAGTCTACCGGCGGTGTGGATATCACCGTCATCTTCCGGTACATCGGTTCCGTTTACGTGACGCCCCCCGGGGCCAAACCCGATCTCGTTCTTGCCGAGGCCGTTCGCGAGTTCAACGACACCGAACTGACCGGCATGCGTCTTCGCATGGAAAACCGCGGCAACGCTCACGGTATCCCGGACGACCTCTTTATTCGGCTCGAATATCACGAGGAGCAGACCGGGTTGACCGAATCGGTCGAACTCGGTCCCGAGGAACTTCCCGCGTTCTACGGGATCAACTTCCTCGCCGGAACCGGCCGTACGCAGGTGGTCGATATCCCATCTCATTGGAAACTCGGTCGCGTGGAACCCACGGTTCGGTACCGGATCATTCAATAGCGCCATGACCCGCCGCGCGGCTTTTGTTCTGGCGGCTCTTCTCCTCACCGTATCGGCAACGGCACAGACCACGGATTCCCAGCAATCGACCGTACCGATCCCGGTTCGCCTGGAAACCCCCGGCCGCAGCCGGATAATCGTTCTTGACGCACGGATCACGTCGGAAATGGACCTTCGTTCCCTCCAGGCAGCGCCGATTGTGGAAATGCTGCGGGATATCGTGGCAGCGGAAGTGGCCCTCCTCCTGGAAGAGGCTTCCATCGACGGGTGGCTGAGCACGGGAGAACTGACGACGATCGGCATGACCGCCCGATTCGACACCGCCGACCTCGCCGCGGCCGTGACCGTACCGGTGGATCTCATGGCGGAGTCGGTCATCGAAGTAGCCGGATCAAATCCGCTTCCGCCGTATCGCGCCCTCTACCCGTCCCTCTTCGCCGTGGGCCTGCCGGTCAACCTCGAGTTCAACGCGGTCCGCACGCGCATCGCCGAGACTACGGGGTACGGCGCAGAGGCGATCTTCCGGCCCGGCATCAGCGTGTACGACGTCGTCCTCGAGAGCCAGATCACGCTGGAGCGCTCCGGTGACGAAACGAACACGAGCGTCCAGGACACGCGCGTCGTATACGATTATGAGCCGTGGGGCCTTCGCCTCTCTGCCGGCCAGTTGCAACCGGCGGCTCGCGGCTTCCAGTCGACGCGGGCCCTGGCGGGTGTAAGCGTGGTACCCCAACGCTTTTCACCGGCATCTGCCGCCGGAAGCGGACTCTACTCCCAGCAGATCGTCCTAGACGCGAAGTCGACCGCGAACGTCATCATCAACGATCGTCTCATCCGATCCATTCCCCTCGAGCCGGGTATCTACCGGTTGGAGGAGTTTCCGCTCTCGCCCGGTTTGAACGACATCAGAATCGATGTCATCGACGAGTTCGGCGATGTCGAGACGGTGGGGCGAACCATCCCGTATGCACGGCAGCTCCTCCTCCCCGGAGCGTACGACTTCGCCCTGGCGGCGGGTGTTGAACCCTGGGACGTGGCGCTCCCATTTTTGACCGGATACCTGCGCCGGGGCGTGACAGAGGCGATCACCGCGGGGACGACGCTTCAGCTCGGCCGCCACTACTTGCTTTCGTCGCTCGACGCGATATACGCAACTCCCGTCGGAACCGTCAGCGGCGACGTCGCGCTATCAACAAAGGAGTGGGGGCGGACGGGATTTGCCAATCGTTTGACCTACCGGTTTGCCCTTCCACGCGCCCGTTACCCCTGGCTTCCGACCGTCAGCACCTCGGTGCAGTATCGCAACCCGGGATTCCGGCCCTCCGAAACCGTCTCCGACGTGGGCCGGACAAAGTGGACCAATACGTTCACCCTGATCCAGCCCATGCCCTGGGATCTGGCGCTGGCGGTGGGCTTTTCCCAGCGCCTCTACCACGCCGGGGAAGACAGGAGCGGTCTGGCCTACGTCAACCTCGGTCGCCGGGTGGGGCGCAACGGCAGTGTTCGGATCGTGGGTGAGTACGATTTTCTCAAGACCGATGACAACTGGGGCGTGCAGATCACCTTCAACATGCGATTCGGCGGTGTCGGGAGTGCGAGTACCACGATCAACACGCCGGAACGGGAGGTCGATATCGTCGGGACCGCCGGTACCGACCTTGGCCGGTATCAGGTAAGCGGCGACGCCAACATCCAGAACTTTCGATTGACCGACGGGGGGCTCGGCGGAGTTGGCGGATCCGCGCGCTTCACCGGTCCCGCCTTTAGTACGGCTCTCTTTGGGAACGTTCGGCTGGTGGGGGAGGGTTCGATCGGGGACCAGCAGTACGACCTCGTGCGCTACGGTGTCCGGGGCGGTACCGGCCTCTATTACGCGGATCGCGTCTTCGGTTTTGGGCGCGCCGCCCGGAACAGTTTTGCCGTGGTACGCGCCGACCCCGCGATGCCGAAGAACCGCGTCGTAGTGAATGAAAGCGGCGGCGTCGTGGACGGCCGATCGAGTTTTCTCGGAGCCGCTACGTCCACCGCCTACTCCGCATACTCCCCCAAAGCGCTGCAGGCGCAACTCACGGGGCTGCCCGCCGACTACTCGATCGGCAATACCAGTTTCCTGTACTATCCCCGCTACCGTTCCGGCGTTGGGGTCACCATTGCCGGATCACGCCGCGTGTACGTACGGGGGACGCTGTTGAATGCGGAGGGTGCGCCGGTAGCTCTTTCGGGTCTCCTGGTGGTTCCCCTCTTCGAACCGGAGATCGATGAGAGCGAGACCGCCGTGGGTGGGTGGTCGTTCACGGACGAAAACGGCGTGTTCGAGATCTACGGCTTGGTGCCGGGCCGATACCAGATCATGGTGAAGGGAAGCGAAGAACGGTCGAGTCTATTTGATCTCGAAGAGACGGAAGAGCGTTTTGTCGAAATAGGCACCGTGGAGGTATACGAATGAACGGTACGCGACGATGGATAGCTGTGTTGTCCTTGATGGGCCTCGCGACGGTAGCTGTATCCGCCATTGGGACGGCCGAAGTATCGATTCAGGCGTCCCCCGCCACCGTGAGCGGAACGTACGACGTTGACACGGAACTGGTTCTTCCGGAGATCGTTACCGTCGGCGTGAGCGGAGGCATCACCGGCCGCTACGCGCTCGGCTTCAGCGAGGGAGCGTCGGGAGATTTTGCCGCCCGGACCCTGATCGGTCCCGGTAGCGTCACGATGGACTACCAGATTTTCGACAACGCCGTTGACCGGCTCGTTCTCAAGGATCTGGTCGCGAGTCCGGACGCTTCGGAACTCATTACCGGGACGGCTATCATCGGCGGAACCGACGTGCCCTTTGAAGTTGCGGTGCTCCAGTCGCAAATGGTTCCGCCCGGCCTCTATCAGGATTCGGTAACCGTTCTGCTCTACGAGGGTGCCAACGGTGTAGACGGCCTGAAGGAGACGGCGCCCATGGGTATATCCGTGGACGTCCCCGCGTTTGTGACGCTGTCCCTCGTGACGACCGGCGGTGCCTTTGATCCCGCTCTCGATACGATGACGCTCGACTTCGGCGCGCTTGCCCAGGGGGGGCAGCGCGACATGGAGGTCCTGGTCCGCGCCAACGTCAACTTCGGCGTGGACGTGGAATCCGCCAACCTGGGGTCTCTGTCCAACATCGACATCGGGGACCCGAGCACCGTGCCGTACCAAATGACGGTAGACGCTTCTCCGGTTGATCTTTCGGCCGGTCCGGTGAACGTCGTGTCCGACGTGGGTCCAACCCCGCTGGGAGGGAACCGCTACGCCGTGGTCTTCACGATCGGATCGCTCGGCGGGGCGTCGGCCGGCGCGTACGAAGACGTTCTCACCGTGACCGTGACCGCACAATAACGTCGCTCAGCCACCGGGAGAGGAACACGAGGCCAACCGCCGCCCCTGTGAGAAAGAGCGGATACGCCGTCACGTGCCAGCGTTCGCTCGCCACGCCGACCGCGGCGGGGATGATCGTTCCCCCGGCGCTGGCGGCGAGTTCCACCACCGGGTAGAGTTTGCCGCCGGATCGGCCGGCGAACGCGCCGATCCGAGCAATCAGCAGGGGATACATCGCGCTCATTGCGAACCCGAGGAGCGTGGCCGCCGGGAACCGCGCGAAGGGGACAAACGCCATAATCAACCCCAGGGTACCGACAAAGGCGATGGCCAGCGTGTGTGCACGGTACGGGCCGACCGACACCGTCACCCGGGAGGTGATTCGGCGTCCCAGGAAGATCCCGAAGGCCACAAAGAGCCCAAACGCCTCCGACGGCAATCGTCCACTCCCGACAAGGGCGGCGTACGACGGCGTCCAGCCGATGATCACCGCTTCCGTGCCGACCGTGATGCCCGCAAAGAGGATCACCAGCAGCCACGTGGTAGCCGGCAGTGGTTGATCGTCGGCGCGTCTCTCCGGTACCTCCGGCTCCGTTCGACCGCGCTGTTTGCGACCCTCCGGGATTCTACCAGCCAGCGCTATCAGCGGGACCACGAGTACTCCCGGGAATTCCCACACAACACGCCAGTCCAATGACAGGCGCGCTGCAAGGAATGCGACAATCGGCGATAGGATCAGACCGATGCCAAAGAGCGAATGAACGCGTGACGCCCACGCGCCGGGGTGGCGACGAAACCACGACGCCAGGGCACCGTTTGCGGTCACTATGTACATCGTTAGCGTCGGGCCGCGAAGGGCGGAAACGGCGAGGACGAGCGGAAACGACTCCGCCAGGGGCAACAGAATAGCGCTCACCACCACAAGGATCGAAGAGAAGGCGAAGATCCGGCGGAAGGAATAGCGATCGCCGATCAGGAACATCGCGATCCCCGTGAGTATCCCTCCGGCGAACCGAATCGAGACGAGCAGGCTTGCCCGGGACGGCGAAAGCGCCATTTCGACCATCAGGCGCGGCAGTACCACCGCTGTTTCTCCCGCTAGGTAGCCGGCGCCCAGTATGACCAACGATAGGTAAAGGTAGGCGCGTCTAGTGAGATTCATCGCGCCGAGTGTACCATGACGCACATGGAGGGGCGATACAGGGCTCGTTTTCCGCCCCCCGGTTTTGCCGGGAGGTGGCGGACCTCGCGACCGTAACGATTGCAGATACGCGTGATTCATTATACTGAGAGTGGTAGTACCGTATGAAACACACCGGTCTCGCCCTCATCCTGGCAGTGTCTCTCCTAACGGGTTGCACCCGGGAGAAACGCGTCGATGTTGCGGCGATTCTGCCGATAACCGGCCGGCTGTCGCACCTGGGTATCGAGAGCCGGAACGCGCTTTCTATTGCCGTGGATGAGTTCAACCGCGATTCGGACGTTGGCGGTGCCCGGATCGTTCTTTCCGTCTTCGACAACGGGGGCGTTCCGTCTCAAACCGCTGCCCATCTACAGGATTTGCGTGAATCTGACGTCCCGGTCGTGTTTGGCCCTGCCTTGAGCGTCATGGCCGACGCCGTCATGGACCATGAGGACGCGCCATACCTCATCGTGAGCCCCACCATGACCACGTCCCGCCTGACGGGGCGGGAAGACAACGTGATTCGGATGATTCCCACCAACGACGTTGAATCGGCCCTGCTCGCCGCACGGATCACCGGTGACGGCCACCTGAAAACGGCGATCATCGTCGACTCATCCAACAGCACCTATACCTACGAGGTGGCGGAGCACTTCAAGCGCTTTTACGAGGATCACGGTGGCGTCGTTGTCACAACAATCGTCGTATCCACGGTGGAGGAGCACGATCATATCGAAATCGTGAACGATATCATCGATTCCGACGCCGCCGCGCTCCTGTTTGTTGTGTCTTCGATGGAACTCGCCGCGATTGCACAACAGATCTGGAAACGCGGATCCGATATGGCTCTCTACGGATCGATCTGGACGGACGGATCGAACCTTGTTCCCGAGGGCGGCCGTTCGGTCCGTGGTCTGTCCATGGTAACGCTTGAGCCGAACCGGGACGCGGGGGAACGAGCGGCTTCATTTGCTCGCGAATACGAGCGTCGTTACGGTGATACGCCGCGTTTCGGCGCGTACCTCGCCTACGACGCCGCCGCGATCACCCTCCGGGCCATGGAACGTACCGGTTCTTTGAATCCGGAAGAGATTGCCGCCGCGATCGTAGGTCGATCGCATGAATCGATCGTGGGCCGGGTTGAGATAGATCGTTACGGTGACGCCCACAGGACGTTGACCGTGAAACCGCTCGGGGTCGGGAAGTAAGCGTGGCGACGTTGATGCCGAGCCTGATCAGGCGCGCGGCCTTTGTGCATCATGCGGTATTTACGGTCTTTATCCTGCTCCCATTGGCCCTGGTTCTCGTTTTGTCGCAGGTTTCCGAGGCCAAGGAGCGGGAGCGGGAGGAGACTCGGTTTGTTCTGGACGCCGTGGAAGCGGTTCTCACCGGGACGTTCCTCCCGGTCGCGGACGCTGGGCGCGACATCGGCGTGGCCATTGTCGCGAGCGATCTATCCACCTCCGTCGGGACGGCACGGGTGCAGGCCATACTGGATGCGAGCGTCGAATTTTCGGCGATCGTCACCCGTATCAACCTCCTGGATGCGCGGGGAACGGTCCTTTTGACGTCGCCGGCCGACGAGGAAATCGAGGGCACCGATCGATCTGGCGCCCGGGCGTTTCGGTTCGCCCGCGGAGCTACCGGGAGCGTATGGGGAGCACCGGAATATATCCCCGAGGGCGACTACTTGGCAACGCGCGTCGTCGTTCCCGTTGGGCGGATGTACCTGGAGATCGCCGTCGTTGTCCCGGAGACGCGGTCTCCGCTCCGGGTCGTAGAAAACATCGCCGATATTGAGGTCGGTGTCGTTGCGGCGAACGGGCTCTTTGTTCTGCACACCGATCAGTCACGTGTTGAAGAGCGTCAGTACGAGCAGTTTTTCCCGCAGATCCAGGCGGTAGGCGTTGGAGCCCTCTTTGAAACCGAGACGTTTGTCGATGGAGACCGCACGTTTCTCGCTGGACGGAAGGTCCCGGGATTGGAGTGGGCAGTCGTCGTGTACCGGACCGAAGCCCAGGTGGGTTTGGAGATGCGACGCCAGGTCATTCGGGTCATCGGGTTCATTGCCGTAATACTCGTAGCCGGCGTGATCACCACATTCCTCGTCTTTCGATGGGTGCGGAACCTCCTGGACCCAATTCTCGACACGCTCCGTGAATACGCGGAAGGCAACTACGCTCACCGAATCGACTCGGCCCGCTACATTGAAACGGCGCTCATTGCGGAGAGCGTCCACGCCATGGCACGCCGCCTCAAGGAGCGTGAGGTCGATCTCAAGACGGCCCGCCGGGTTGCTGAGACGGCCAATGATGCCAAGGACCTGCTGCTCGCGAACGTCAGCCACGAGATTCGAACCCCTCTCAACGCCATCATCGGTATCAATCGGACGCTCTCCCGGCCGCTCCCGGAAGGCATGCGCACGGCGGAGGATCTGCTGCGTCTCCAATCCCTGGCTTCGGGCAACCTCGAGCGGATCGTCGACGACCTGCTGGACTACGCCGCCGCGGATCGGGGACACTTAACAATCAATCCTTCGCCGGTGGACGTGAACACGCTCCTCTGCGACATCGCGGACCTGCACCGTGTACAGGTGGAAGATGCGGGGCTTCGTTTCGTAGTGGACATCAACATACCGCCCGAAACGGTGGTACGTACCGACGCCATCCGCCTGGCGCAGGTTCTGGGAAACCTGCTGACCAATGCCGCCAAGTTCACCGAACGCGGATCCGTCGCACTGCGTGGGTCGGTCGCTGACGATTTGTCTAGCGACGGAACCGTGGCCCTTCGTATCGACGTGGAGGACACGGGGCCCGGCATACCGGAACACGTTCGGCACGATATTTTTGTTGAGTTTGTCCAGGGTGACCTCAGCCCGTCCAAGGCGAAACCGGGAATCGGCCTGGGTTTGTCAATTGCGCGCAGCCTGACGAAACTGCTCGGCGGCTCCCTAGAGGTTCTCCATACGGGTCCACAGGGGACGGTCTTTTCGGTCGCCTTGGTCGTGGAACGCGCCGAGGTCGCCGTCCTTGAGTCTCCGGCCGATGATGTTGTTGAAGAGCTCTCGGGTGTGCCGGGAGACACGACGATCCTGGTTGTCGAGGATGAGGCGATAAACCGCCTTTACATTGAAGGACTGCTGCGGCAGCATGGGTACGGCGTCGTGGCGGTAGCGGACGCGGAATCGGCGGAAAAAGCCGCCCGGGACGGGCCCGATTGTATCCTCATGGACGTGGGGCTGCCGCGAAAAGACGGCTACCACGTGACCCGAGCGTTGAAGGCGGATGAACACACGCGGTCGATACCGGTGGTCGCGCTGACCGCCCACGCCTTTCAACGGGAGCGCGACCGTGCCCGAGAAGTCGGAATGGTAGGGTTTGTTTCCAAGCCGATACGGGAGCACCAACTCCTGAGGACACTGGAGGAGGCGCTCCGGGGTGAAGCGAGTCTATAGCGTCAGTAGAGTCCCGGAACCAGGACGTACACGGCCAGCGACCCGATCGCGCCGACGATCAGCGCGTAGACAGCCGCGGGAACGGCGTTTGTCCGGATGATTCGCCCTTCCTCTCCAACCACGCCCACCGTCGTGCTCGCTGCGACAACGTTGTGAACGCAGATCATATTTCCGGCGGCGCCCCCGGCCACCTGGAGACCAAGGACAACCACGCGCGAGATCCCGGCCGTGGCGGCGACTTCGTACTGGAACCCGCTGAATAGAACGTTCGAAACCGTATTGCTTCCGGTCATGAAGGTACCGAGAACCCCGACGAAAGGCGCCACCATTGGCCAGACCGGGCTGAGAACCGCCGCAGCTGCCAGCGAGAGCGACTTGAGCATATCCACGGTTCCCGAGGCGTTGTTACCGGAGAAGCGCATCACGTTGACCATCGCAACGGCAAACACCAGGGCAATCATCGCCGGTACGATCTGTCGTACGCTCCGGATCCACGCCTCGCGAACGACTCGTCGTTCCATCTTCAGGATGGGGATGGCTGCAATCGCCACGGCGATAAATGGAACGATTCCGGGCAGGTAGAGGGGTTGCAACCGGTACGAAAGGGAGGTTCCCAGAATCTGTTCCCAGGCGAGGGTAACCCCCGGCGCGGTCAACAGACGCTTGAGTCCGAACTGCTGCACCCGGGTGATTACCAGGAGGATCGCGACCAGGGTATAGGGGAGCCATGCGGCAAACGGTCCGAGGTTCCGTTCCCCTTTTGGCGGCATTTCATCCGGCTGCACGGCCTCCGGTCTCTTCTCCTCGGAGGGGAAACGCCACACTTCGGCCGGTACCAGGAACCCTCGCCGCGCCGCGGCGATCGTCAATGTCAACGCGATCAACGCACCCAGGAGACCGGGGAGTTCCGGCCCTAGGAAGGCGGCGATACCGACGTAGGGAATGGTGAATGCCAAGCCGGCGAAAATCGCGAACGGCGCGACCCGTGCCGTGTCGCGAATGGCGTTGCCCCGCCCGAAGAGAAGTGTCATGACAAAGACGATCACCAGCGGAATCAGCGTTCCCATGACGGCGTGGGAGATCGCGGACCACAGCCCCACCTGCCTGACAAAGATCTCCCAGGACCATCCGTACTGGGCCAGCGACGCCCGGACCGCATCGGAGTCCAGGATGCGCGCCACGCCGCCGGTGATCGGTGTGCCCACCGCGCCGAAACTCACCGCCGTGCTGTCTCCGATGAGTGATAGGATGACCGCCGCCAACGGTGGAAATCCGAGGCTGACGAGCAGGGGACCGGCCAGTGCCGCCGGCGTGCCGAACCCGGCGGCGCCCTCGACGAAGGAAACGAAGAGGAACGCGATGACGATCGCCTGGATCCGGCGGTCCGCACTGATACCGCGAAACGTGCCGTTAATTACGGCAACGGCGCCGCTACCCTCGAGGGTATTCATCAAGAGGATTGCACCAAAAACGATAACCAGGATATTCAAGGCGCTCAACGCGCCGGCAACGGAAGCGCCCGCGAGCCACGCCGGCGGCATCCGCCAGACGAATCCCGCCAGGACCAGCGCCAGCAACCATCCAACGGGCATTACCCGGCGTGCAGGCCAGTCAAACCCGACCATCAGAACGATGACCAGGACAATAGGGAGCGAAGCGAGCAGTGCGAACACGGTATTCCTCCGGATCGAATCTACGGTACGTTGGTGACGCGGGTCAATTCGCGACGTAGAATGAACCATGCAAAGAACCGATCTGGCCTGGGTGGGCAGCTTCGCCGCGCTGCTGGTTCTCCTGGTGCTCCCGGACACGCAGGCCCTCTTCGTTCGCGTCACCGGAGGTTTTCCCTATCTCATGGGGTTCGCCAAGTTTGCACTCCTTGCCACCATGGGGGAACTGCTGGCAATTCGGATTGTCGCCGGCCGGTGGAAACTGCCGGTGGCTGTACCGCTCCGCGTCGCGGTCTGGGGCGGTATCGGTGTGGTGATCACTTTTGTATTCGCGTTCTTTGCCGGTGGTGTTGCAGCGGCGCAGGCCGCCGGCGCTCTCCCGGGCGAACCTGGCGGCTTTCTCTTTGCCTTGCAGACCAGCGTCATCATGAATCTGACCTTCGGCCCGGTCCTCATGGTGGGCCATCGACTCAGCGACACGTGGATCGATATCGCCTTTGGCGACTCCGGTGGTGCCTCGGTCACGGCGGTCGTGGACGCCGTTGACTGGCACGGGCTCGTTGGATTTGTGCTCTTGCGGACGATTCCTCTCTTCTGGATCCCCGCTCACACGATCACGTTCCTGCTTCCGCCGGTGTATCGCGTTGTAGCGGCGGCTCTGCTTTCCATCGTCCTCGGTGCACTGCTTGCTTTCTCGAAACGGCGGAATCGGCTGACGTAGTCGTCAATAATTCTGACCTCCACCATGAGACCTGCTGCGTAGCCGTGGGCACGTTTGCACCCGTTTGTGTACACTGGGCCGAACGGGAATACCCGCGGAAGGAGAAGGGCGTGCGCTATTTCGACACCAGTGACGAGTGGATCGATGTATCCGGGTCCAAGGGAACGATCGGGATTACCCCGGAGGGGGCAGCGAAACTCGGAGAAGTAACCTTCGTGGAGCTCCCCGAGGTAGGTAACACAGTTGCGCAGGGCGATACGCTGTGCACCATCGAGTCCGTCAAGGCGGCGGTGGATCTCTTCGCACCGATGAGCGGAACGGTGACGGCGGTGAACACCGCCCTCGCCTCGGAACCGCATCTGCTCGGTGAACGCGCCGACGAAACGTGGATTGCAACCGTTGAACTTACCGTCCCGACGGAGGTCACATCCCTCATGGATGAATCGGCCTACAAGAACTTTGCCTCAGAAGAGTAGAACGTGGCGCCTCGTGACCCACGAGCCGGCCCGTGGGTCCTGGAACATGGCCGTCGATGAGGCGCTCATTGGAGCGGTGGAAGACGCGCCGATCCTCCGCATCTACGGGTGGGACGCCTGGACGGTATCACTGGGCCGGTTCCAGGATGTGGATGCCGACGCGTTCCGGGGGGCCCCGTTTCCCGTGGTGCGGAGAATCACCGGTGGCGGCGCGATCCTTCACGGCGGCGAGTTGACCTATTCCGTCGTGATGCGGCGGGATGACCTCGGGACGGCCCATGTGAAGGAGTCGTTTCGCCTGCTCTGTGCGTTCCTCATCGAGTTCTACGCCCTCCTCGGATGGGAGGCCCGCTTCGCCGTTGACGCGCTCCCGGAGGAAACCGCCGGCACTCTGGGCCAACGCAGGGCTGTCTGCTACGCTGGCAAGGAGCTCTACGACGTCGTGATCAACGGCCGGAAGATCGGCGGGAACGCGCAACGGCGCTTCAAGTCGACGATTTTCCAGCACGGTTCGATACCGATCACCTTGAACTGGGAGGGGTTGCGCCGCCTGTTCCCTCCCGATGAACTGCCGGCGGCCGGGGACCTCACCAGTCTCGAAGCACTGGGCGCGACCCGCCCCCGTGATGAACTGGCGGCGCTGCTCGTGCAGGCGTTCTCCGAGACCGTGGCGGGCGGAGCGCTCACTCCTCTCCCGCTCACGGCTCGGGAACAACGCGCCGCAGAACGCCTGGAGCGCGACATCTACACCGCCGATTCCTGGACCTTTGCGCGTTCCCGTCGTGCAACACGGGAACAGATGCAATAGACTTTTTTTATGAGAAAAACACGTGCCGGGGCGCAGACTGCCGCACTTCTTGCCGCGGGGGTCTTTCTCCCCCTGCTTTTGGTGCTCGTCGGGGCGACCCTCTGGGTCCTCAGCGTCGATCTACAGCTCAGTCGCGACATAGTTGAAACCAGCGAGCGGGCGTACATCGAGAGCCAGGTGGAGTCGCTCGGCCCGGACCTGAACATCGAGAACGGACAGATCGAACGCCCGATCAAGCCGGTGATTCGCGCCGCCGTGGCCACACCGGGGGACGTTGCGGGAACGCATGGAATCGCGATGGCCTCCGTGAACGGCAACGGTGGGTATTTTCATGGCACGCCCGATGCGTGGTCCCTCGGGGCCGCAATCCTCCTATGTGTCTTCCTCGTTGGCGCCGCTGTTGTGACGATTCGCGCCTTCGAGAGGAACCGCCGGGCCGCGGCGGAGACTGCGCGCCTCCTCGCCGAGAAAGAGACGATCCTCAAGGAAGTTCACCACCGGATCAGAAACGACATGGCGATCGTCTCTTCGCTGCTTTCGCTGCACGCGGAACGGATCGAATCGGAAGAGGGTGAGATCGCCTTGCGGGAAGCGCACGATCGCGTGCACCTCATGAGCAAGATCTACGATTCTCTCTACCGGTCTGAGGACGTGCAGTACGTTCACCTAAGCGACACTCTCGCGAAACTGGTGGGTCAGCTCGCCGACGGGTACGGTCGCGGGGAGGTCGACCTTCGCCTCGCTCTCGACGAGCGGTTGGTTCCCCGTCGAATAGCGGTGCCGCTCAGCATCTGCATCGCCGAAGTGGTGACGAACTCGTTCAAGTACGCCGGCGGAGAGTCAGACGGCATCGCGCTGGAACTCACCCTCCGGGTGCAGGATCATCACGTTCAGTACGTACAGCGAGACAGCGGGCCGGGATTTCCCGCGGCGATCGTGGACGGCGATTCCGGAGGCTTTGGTCACATGGTGGTAGACGCTCTGGTGGGCCAGCTTGGCGGGACGGTAGAACGAACCAATGACAACGGTGCCGTGACAACGATTTCGTTTCCTCGCTGATGAGAGCGGTGCGCGTCAGTAGATACCGGTGAAGCGCCCCACGACGAAGATCACCGCCGCGACGATTGGTGCCGCTACGAGTGTCATGACCGTCCCCGCTACCGCCATATCCTTGATTGAGAAGTACCCCGCCGAATAGGGGATCACGTTTGTGGGCGTGCTCGTTACCAGGATAAAGGCCATGCTGGTGGTGAGCGCCGCCGGCACTGTGATTGACAGGGGCGCGATGCCCGTAGAATCCGCCAGGGTGATCATGATCGGTATGATGATCGTGGCCGTGACGGTATTGCTCGAGAGGAAGATCTTGAGAAAGCTCACGATGACGACCACAAGAAGGACCTGCACAAAGGCCGGCATCGTACCGATCCCGCCCAGAAAGGCGACGGCCATCCACCCGGCGGCTCCCGTCCGGTAGAGCATCATGCCCAGGGATATGCCGGAGACGATCAGGACGATGCTGCTCCAGCTCATCTCCTCTTCCACCTCCTTCCAGGGGATCCGGCCGATGCCGGGGAAGAAGAAGAGACTACCCGTGAGCAGGACGGGCATGGAGATCGGGATGGCGATTCCAAGGGCGCGTTCCAGGAGGGGCGTGGTTAGCCAGAGCGTCACGGTGAGCAGAAAGATCACGAGCGTAACCCGTTCTACCCGGCCCATCGTGGGCAGGCGTTCGTAGTCCTGGCGCAGCTCTTCCCTGGTCTTGGTGAGGTGCGTGATCTCCGGTCTGAAGAAGAGCATCAGCACCAGCCACGTTGGAACGAGGATCAGAAGCCCCGCCGGGACGCCGTAGGTCATCCAGCCCACAAAGGTCAGATCGATGCCGGCCATCTCCTTGAGAAATCCGATCGCCAACGGATTGGGTCCGGCACCGGAGGGCGCCATGATGCCCCCGATGATGGGACCCCATGCACAGGCGATCATCAGGGCGCGACCGAAGTTGCTCTCTTTCGGCGTGACGCCCTCTTCGCGGAGGATGGCCACGCCGAGCGGCATGAGCATTGCGGCGACGGCGGTGTTGGTGATCCACATCGAAAGCAGCGTCCCCACCACGAGGAATCCAAGGATGATGACGGCTGTAGAGTTTCCCGTCCTGGAAAGCAGGAACACGGAAATTCGATTGCCCAGGCCGGAGCGGGTGATAAAACTCGAGAGGATCAGGACGCCCACAAAGAAGATGAAGATGTGGTTCCCGAACCCGACGGACACTACCTCCTTGAACGAATCCACGCGGAAGAGCGCCAGTAGAAAGACCCCCAGGAGGCCCGTGATGTGGAAGGGGATCGCCTCGGTCATCCAGAGGATCAGCGCAAAGAGCAGGACCCCCATCGCTGCCTGCCCGGTGGGGGTGAGTGTCACCGTTCCGATTGTGCGGGCCGCTTCCGGCAGGGGAAGGAGGCGCCCCAGGAAGGCAACCGTTAGGGCGGCGATGAGGACGAGCCATCGTGCGCGGTCGGAGAGCTCCCGTTTGGGTGATGGTGCGGGGGCGGAGCCGGGCGCAGACACGCCCCCGGTCGGATTACTACCCACGGCGGTGCTCCTCCAGGGCAGCGGCGAGGAGCGTTCCCACCTGGCTGGGGCGGTCCGCCACGGAGGCGCCCGCGGCCTCGAGGGCGCGCACCTTCTCTTCCACAGATCCCGTTCCCCCGGTGACGATGGCACCGGCGTGCCCCATCCGCTTGCCTTTCGGCGCCGTTCGTCCGCCGATAAAGGCAACCAGCGGTTTGGTGTATACACCGGAGGTGATCGCCTGGGCGCACTCCTCTTCCATGGTTCCTCCAAGCTCACCGATTACCACCACGGCGTCCGTCCCGGGGTCCGCCTCGTAGTCCGGCAGCATCTCTGCAAAGCGCGTCCCCGGTACCGGGTCCCCGCCTACGCCGATCAGGCTCGAGACGCCGAACCCGGCGCGAACCACCATGGAGGTAACCTCGTTCGTGAGGGAGCCGCTGCGCGTCATGACGCCGATGCGGCCCGGTTTGTATACGCGTTCGATCCAATAGGGGAAAATCCCCATCATCGACCTACCCGGCGAGATCACGCCGGAGGTGTTGCCGCCGACGACGCGGGCACCTTTGCCCCGCGCCGCGGCGCGGATCTCCACCTGGTCGTGGAGCGGGATTCCGTCGGCGATGGTGACGATCGTCTTGATACCCCCGTCGAGTGCTTCGAAGACCGCCTCCTTGGTGAAACGGGGCGGGACAAAGAGCATCGCCGCGTCCGCCCGGTGGCGCTCCAGGGCGCGGGCGACGGTGTGATAGACGGGCACCCCGTGGACGCGTTGGCCCTCCTTGCCGGGTGTTACGCCGGCAACGACGGAAGCCCCCATCTCGATCATGTGGTTGGTCCAGAAGCTCCCCTCCTTGCCGGTGGCGCCTTGCACGACGATACGCGTGTCGGTGTCGACGAATACGCTCACGACGCACCTCCGGAGAGCCCGGCAGCGCCGCCTCGCTCGGCCGCGATCGCCACGGCGCGGCGGACCGCCTCCTCGGTATCGAAGAGCGGCTCGATCCCCGCGGCCTTGAGTGTCTCTACGGCACCCTCCTCGTTGGTTCCGCGGATACAGGTCACGATGGGACGGTCCGGTTTGAGTTCCCGGATCGCTTCAACGACGCCCTCCGCCATCACGTCCGCCCGGGCGATCGTACCGAAGGTGACGATGAGAATGACGGCGCTCTCGTTCCGGAGGCACAGTTCCATCGCCCGTTTTGCCCGCCGATAGTTGGGGCCGCCGAACTCGAGGTAGTTGGCCACCGTGCCACCCTCGTAGTGAACTAGGTCAAACACCGTTGTCGTGAGGCCCGCACCGGCGCACATAAGCGAGATGTCGCCGTCGAACTGGAGGTAGGGGATCCCCTCCCGGGCCGCCTCGAACTCGGCGTCGCTTTCGAAGTGATCGCGAGTGGGGGCGTAGCCCGGCTGCCGGAAGAGGCTGTTGTCGTCGATCGATACCTTGCCGTCACCGGCAACAACGCCGTCGGCCGTTACAAAGAGCGGATTGATCTCTACCAGCTCGGCGTCGCGTTCGCGAAAGACGCGCCACAGTGATATGAGGACGGAGGCGACGCCCTTTGCATCGCGGCCCTCCAGCCCCATTTGGTAGGCGATCGACCGCGCCTCGTATCCGAGGAGCCCCCGCCGAAGATCCACGGGAAACCGGACGATCGCTTCCGGCCGCGTCGCCGCGAGTTCCTCGATATCGATACCGCCCTCGGCAGAGGCCAGAACGAGTGCCTTTGACCCCGGGGCGTCGATCGTTATCGCCAGGTAGAGTTCGCGTTCGGCCGCAACGAGTTCTTCCACCAAGAGCGACGGTACGGGAACGTCCGCATCGAGGATCGCCTCCGTCGTTTCCGCGGCGTCCGCCGCGGTCGCCTTTCGTACGAGGCCGCGTTTTCCACGGCCTCCCATGAGAACCTGCGCCTTGATGACCGCCGCGTCGTTGTAGGCGGTCACGGCGTCTGCCACCGCTGCCGTGACCGCGGCTCGGGCGGGCCCCGATGTTTCCACCAGCGTGGACCGCGGTACGGTAATGCCCGCCTCGGTAAAAACCCGTTTTGCCTGGTACTCAAAGAGTTTCACACGCGCCTCCGCGCCGGCTACGTCTCGAAGTTCGACGCTTCGATCGTCTGAACGCGCCCGTACGCGGCCTTGAGCCACTCGGCGCGATCCTCCATCTTCTGCGTGAACTCGACGGCGAGCCAGGCGTCAACGATCTCAATCCCGAGCCGCGGTGCGGTGATCCAACCGCCCATGGTAAGGACGTTTGCGTTGTTGATGATACGCCCCCGCTCCGCGGCAAAGACGGTGTCCGCCACCACGGCGTATACGCCCCGAAACTTGTTGGCGACAATCGCCATGCCCTGGCCGGTGCCGCAGATGAGGATGCCCCGATCGGTTTCACCGCGTTGAACCATGCGTGCAACCTTGGGGGCCTGTCCGTCGTAGGGCTCGTTCTCGTCCAGGCTGCCCAGGCCAAAGTCGCGGACCTCGATATCTCCGCGATCCTGCAGGTAATCCACAACCGCCGCCTTCAGGGGGAAGCCGGACTTGTCACTGGCTATCGCTACAACCCGCTTGTTCATTGTGCTCTCTCCATCGTTCTCTTCTGCTCGATCACCGCTTCCGCCGCGGCAACGATCGATTGTGCGGTGAGTCCATAGCGCTCTTTTAGGTAGTCCAACGTGCCCACCTCACCGAACTCGTCGTGCACACCGATGCGTCGCATCGGAACGGGCCACTCTTCCACGAGAACTTCCGCTACCGCCGCCCCCAGACCGCTGTTTACCTGGTGATTCTCGCAGGTGACGATTGCACCGGTTGCCCGGGCGAAACGGACAACGAGTTCCCTGTCAATTGGTTTGACCGTGTGCATGTCGATCACCGCGGCGTTGATACCGCTCGCCTCGAGGGTCTCCGCCGCGGTGATAGCCTCGGGAACCATCACGGCACCGGTCGCAATGAGGGTCACATCGCTTCCTTCGGTCACCACGATACCTTTTCCAAGTTCCGCCTCGAATGACTCGTCGTACATCGGAGCGATGTACTTTCGGTGGAGGCGGAGGTAGCTGCTTCCGTACGTTGCGGCCGATTCGCGCAGGAGTGCCCTGAGCGTCACCGGGTCGCTCGGTTCGTAGATGGTGAGACCCGGCACCGTACGCATCACGCCGATGTCCTCAAAGGCCATGTGCGTTCCGCCGTTGTAGGTGGCGGCGACGCCAGGATCGCTCCCGGTGAGTTTCACGTTGAGCTTGGCGTACGCCGCAGAGATGAAGAACTGGTCAAACACACGGCGGCCCGCGAAACAGCTGAACGTGCCTGGAAAGGGAATCATACCGGTGGTCGAGAGACCCGCAGCGATCCCAACCATGTTTGCCTCGGCCACGCCCACATCGACGTGCCGTTCCGGGTAGGCGTCTCTGAATTTGTCCGTTGCGTTGGCTCTTGCCAGGTCCGCGTCGATGACCACGATCCTGGGGTCTTCCGCGGCGAGGTCCATCAACGTCTGCGAGTATACCGCGCGCATTTCCGGAGCGTCCGCTCCCGCCGTGGCCAGTGCACGGGGCGCTACAAACGTCACGTCGTCACCCCCTGGGTCTCCAGTGCTTCCAGCCGCGCCGCCAGGATACGATCCGCTTCCGCCGCCTGGTCCCTGGAAACGGGCATATTGTGATTCTTGTAGTCGCCTTCGGCGAAACTGATTCCCTTGCCCTTGACCGTCTCCAGGATGATCATCGCTGGGCGGGGGCGGGCGTTTTGCGCAGCTACCGCGGCTTTCACAGCCTCGTCGATAGCCGACAGGTCATGACCGTCCACCTGCTGAACGTCCCACCCGAACGTTTTCCATCTCCCGGCGAGGTCCACCAGCGACATGATCTCCTCACTGGGGCCGTCGATCTGCATCCTGTTGTAGTCGGTAAACGCCACCAGATTGGAGAGGCCGAACATGCCCGCGGACATCGCCGCCTCCCAGGTCTGCCCCTCGTTGGTGTCCCCATCGCCAACGAGCGCGTATACCCGTCCCGGCAGGCCCTGCATTCGGTGGCCCAGGGCCATCCCGACCGCAACCGACAGACCCTGTCCCAGTGAACCGGTAGACATGTCGATCCCCGGTGTTCGTGTCCGATCGCAGTGGCTCGGCAGGCTGGTGCCGCCCACGTTCAACGTGTGCAGCCAGGAACGGTCGAAGAACCCCCGGTCCGCCAGGATCGCGTAGAGGGAAGGCCCCGCGTGCCCCTTGGACATCACGAACTTGTCTCGCCCCTCCCACGCGGGGTCGGCCGGATCAATCTTCAACACCTTGTAGTAGAGGAGAACCAGCACCTCGACAACCGACATGGACCCGCCCACGTGTCCAACACCAAGGTGGGCGATCTCGTCCAGCGTCACGCGGCGAATCTCGATCGCTTTCCGCTGGAGTGTTCGAAGTTCCTCCGAATTCATGTCAATATGTACTCCCGAAACAAAAACAATTAGTTTCTTACTGAAAATAACTAATGCGACTCTATCACGCTAAAAAAGGCGTGTCCAGCGCCCGGCAACTCTCATTTTCCATGGACAGCCGCCGGCCGAGCTGATACGATTGTTAGTTAGTTACAGAAAGAAAAGAAATGAACCGAACACCATTGCGCGGCGACGACGTGCGAATTCGAAACGAGAAACTCGTACTCAACATCATCTTTCGTATCGGCACGGCGGCGCAGTCACAGGTGGTGCAGGAAACGGGGCTCAAGGCTCCCACGGTGTTCCGGATATTCGCCAAGCTGGAGGAGGAGGGGTATATCCGGCAGTGCCCCGCGGAGGGCGGTGAAGAACCAAACGGCGAAACGATGGAACGTAAGGGGCGTCGTCCCAGTTTCTACTGCGTGAACCCGGACGCACACTACGCCGTGGGCGTGGATTTCTCGAGCTTGGCGGCGTCGGTGATCGCCGTCGATTTCGCCAATCACGTTATCCACCAGGCAACGGAGGCGTTTCCGCCGGGAGTGCACCGGGCTCAGGTTCTTGAGACCATCGAAGCCCTCATTCGCGGCGCGACCGGCGCGGTTTCGCTTCCCCCGGAGCGGATGATGGGGATCGGCATTGCCTCCCCCGGTGTGGTGAACACCGTTACCGGTCGGGTCGTCGAATACGCGCGTATCGGCGGGCTCGCCGGATACGCCATGAAGGAGCACTTCGAGGATCGTTTCGCCGTTCCGGTCTATGTCCACAACAACGCCTCGGTAATTGCCGCGAGCGCGTACCACTACGGTGCCGCTCGGAACGAAAAGAGCCTCCTGGCGATCCTTGTACGGTCCGGTGTCGGCGGTGCCCTGGTGAACCATGGCCGCCTCTTCATCAACGGGACCGATACGGCGCTTGAAATCGGTCGGACCACGCTGGGCCCGGCGGCGCACACCCTGGAGTCGGTGGTGGCGGAGCAGCCCATGCTCGCCGTTCTGAGCGAGACCTTTGGTGTTCGTTCCTGGGAGGAAGTGCAGGGCCGTCTTTCCTGCGATGAGGTGTCCCGGGTGCTCACCGACGCGTGCCGGATGCTTGCCACGGCGGTGACCAACCTGAACCATATTTTCCACCCGGAGGCGGTGCTACTGATATCGCGTTTTCCGATTATCGCGGAGGTCCTAGGGTCCGCAGCGCGGGCAGCGCTTCCGGGAGTGCGCGTTATCTCATCCGTGTATGATCCGGTAGAAGCGTGTTACGGTGCCACTGACCTGGTCTTCCAGCACTTCTTTGGACTGACCGATCCGGCGGCGTAATACCCCGGATCGATCGTTACTCCTCTACCCAGACGGTGTGGTTGACCAGGCCGCGCTCCCGGAGTGCGGAAGCGATGCGCACGCCGACATCTGATCCACGGGCGTCTACGGGGCCGGCGTCGTGTCGCAGTTCCACCAGGAAGTCGCCGTCCAGCGAGACGCGGCGGAACACATCCACGCGGTCGCCGGTGGCGTCTGAGACGAGTTCCCGGAGGAGCGTCTCTACCGTGTCGGCCGCTCCCTGCGGCGATCGCACATCGATGACTTCGATCCACTTGGATGGGGGATTCATTGTGACTCCGTTCTCAAAAGGACACCTTGGCCTGGACGATCGCTGCGGGCCGTACGAGTCGAACCGATACACCGGCGGTATCGCTTGAACCGCCGAACTCCGAATCGGACGATCCCCACGGCACGATCACCGTCGCCGACACCGATATCGCGTCGGAGACGGCGTACTCGGCGCCGGGTAGGGCGGCGCCGCTCCCGTCGTTGAGGTTGACCAGCGCCGCGGCGCTCACGTCCAGGTAGTCCATGAACGTGCGCTGCAGCAGGATGAAGCCGTAGTCGCGGGCCATACCGTCGGCGTGTCCGCTCAGGACCGGCGCAAGGTCGTAGGCGTCGGTGTCGGTTGCGCCGGCGCCCTGGCGGTAGTACTCAACTTTCGCGTCGATGTCGCCGGGAAAGAGGTACTCCACTCCCACCGTTGAAACGAGGGCCCTTCCCGGATCCCACTCCTCCGAATCGTCCGGTTCGCCGTCGAATTGCGGCGTTGTGAGACGCGCTTCCGCGTACATCCCCAGATCACCGATGGAACCGACCGTTTCGCCGGTGGCGTGGAGGTATCGCTCAAATCCCGATCCGGCCCGGGCGCTCGCAACTTCGTGGACCGCACCGACGGCGACGTCAAAGGAACCGACGAGGGCCCGCAGCCGGGCACCCCAGGGTACGTTCCAGTACTCAACTTCTTCCGCGACCGTCACCGCGGTGTGCAGGCGGTCCTCGAACGCCACGTATCCCTCGATGCTCGCCTGCATCGGCAGCGCTATGGCCGCCGTGACCGCCGCGGTCCCCCTGGTCTCTTCCTCGCCGATCTCCGTCAGTCCGCCGATCGGGTTGGTTCGTGCCGTTGGGTTGAAGGCGTATCCGGTGCCCCAGGCGATCGGGACGCGCCCCATCTGGTAGTCCACGCGATCGAACCGTAGCTGCGCCCACGCCTGGTCCACGTATAGAACGTTTCGAAAGTCGTCCTGTGGACTCGCCGCTTGCACGGCCGCGAGCGATCCACCGTCAAGGCCGGTGGACTGCATCAACGCGTAGCCGTTGGAAACGCCTCGTTGGTGTTTGGACTCAATTTCCAGGTGGACCAGGACGTTCTCATCCGGTTCCCAGTCGCCCTTCAAACGGAGGCGCGTTTGGACCCCCACTGCAGCGTCGTCCCCGGACACCGCACCGTCACCGGTGTCTCCGAAGAACGCCTGCGCGGTGGTTGCCAGGTAGCCGTAGAGAGAAAACGCGCCCAGCGAACCAAAGTCGGCGTACGATGGGGTGCTACCCGCCGCGTCTCCGGGCCAGGGCGACCCGGTATCGCGTGCGGCATCGCCGGGCCGCGGCGAATCCACGCCATCTTCGAAGCTGTCGCCCTCCCGGGCGCCGCCACCGTCAACGGGGGGCCACGGTTCGTCGCCCCAGGGTGAGTCCTGCGCTTCGGCAAAAAGCGCCGCCGCGATCAGCAGGACGGCTCCGATCGTAACAATCCTGTCTCTCATCGTTCGGCTACCTGTAGAACCGGTTGGGGTTGAACAGGCGTTCGTCCATGGGGACGTCAAACGCAGCCTGGTGGATTCGCAACACCGTCCGGCGCTGCTTGCGAAGGTTCATCATGGTGAGTTCCGTGGCAAGCAAGCGCCCTTGGATCGTCTGGAACGTATCGGCGGTCATCGTTTTCTCGTGTCCGTGGTCCTCCGTGTGGTACTCGATCCGCGTCGCCACCAGGCGCTGCTTGTCGATCGTGTAGACCAGGTGATCGTAGGAGCTGTCCGGGTCGGTCGGGACGCCGCGGATCACGTACGTGTCCGCGCCCTCGCTGGCCATGGAGAAGGTGTACTCGTCCAGCAATTCTCCGCCGCCCATGTCCTCGTAGCTGAAGTCTCCGCCAACGCCGCCGACGGAGCCGCTCTTCTGGCCGCTCGCGATGCGCCGGACGCGCCCCGTGCTGGGGAAGAAGACGCGGATCTCACCGTCCAGGTCCTGGATACGTAAGCCCGCGATACTCCGGGGTGCCACGAACTCCATGTAGCTCTCTGTTTCGCCGCGGCCGTAACTCTCGATGAAGAGATCCCGGCTCTCGTTCGTTTCAAGTGAATCGAAGATGTGCATGCTGATCCGCATCGCCGCGGTGTCGGCGTCTTGCGCCTCGCTGACGCGGCGCATTACCTCGGTAGCGTCCTGGGCTTTGGCCGCGACGGCCAGCAATACCAGTGCGGCCAGGGCGATACCGTCCTTGATTGCACGGGCGACTATCGGTTTCTGTACTCTTTGGTTGTTTCTGTCTGTCATCTCTCTCTCCTTCCGTGCCAACCCGATCAGCCTCGGCGTGAAGCCGGCGCATCTCCGGTAGTTGGTTTTGCTCGTTCCTTCAACAGCGCCGGCAGGAAGACCAGGCTCACCACAAAAGCGCTGGCTATTCCCAGGAAGAGGATTGCACCGATGAGCGCGATCGACTTGAACTCGCCCACCAGGGCCAGACTTCCAAACCCCACCATCGTAGTAAAGGCCGACAACAGTACCGCTTTGCCGGTGTGGTTATAGGTGACGCGTAAGTCGCGCTCCTCCCGGTAGCGGTGCACCAGGTGGATGCCGAAGTCCACCGCCATGCCGATCACCAGGGGCACCATGGCCAGGTTGATCGGATTGATTTTCATGCCCAGCGCCGGGTAGAGGCCGAGCATCCAGATCATGCCGAATACCAGCGGGAACGCCGCCGCCGCGGCCCACCGAATGCTGCGAAACTCAATCAGGAGCGCGGCCACCACGACGATCAGGATGAAGATCCCCGCCCGGGTGGAACTGGCGAAACTCTCCCTCGTCCATTCGAGTCCGAGCTGAATCGAGCCGGTCATGCTGGGATCGACGCGGCTCATATCCTCGGTAAACCGCTCCATCATGGGTAGGCTCTCGTACATGCCCCGCTGCGGGTAGGCGGTTACCAGGTTGCGTTCGCCCTTGCCCGACAGGAGGGCGTCCCGGTAGTTCTGAGGGAGGTCCGCAACCGTGATCTGGCGGTCCCCGGCTACCATCTCCCGGGCGATTCCCGCGGCGGCCGGCGCAAAGGAGGCGTCCAGTTCCGTGAGGAGTGAGCCGTAGTACGCGGGGTCGCTTTCGATCAGGGCAATCAATTCCTGGAAGACCTCGTCTCCCGGTTCGCCCACCTCGGCGCCGAAGATCTCGCGGATCATGGCATTGCGCTTCCTCAGGATCTTGTTCTCCTCGCCCAGGCCGGCTACCGAAAGGTCAGCGATCTCGATGAGGTTCCATTCGACGCGCTGGATTTCGTAGAGGAGGTCCTCCAGGTCCATACCGGCGTACTCGATGTTGGAGGTGGCCCCCACCGAATCGCGGTTGGCGGCGATTACCTCGAGGCGCTCCTGCGCGTCCGCGGGTCGTGGAATGAGGTACGCCACGGAACTCACGTCCGCGATCATCGGCTCTTCCTCGAGGCGCTCCGTCAGTTCGTGCGCCTCTTCAATCGAATCTGCAATGACCATCGTTTGGCTCGGAGTGATACCCATCCGGTCGGATAGTTCGTTATAGGCCACGATGGAAGGCATGTCGGGCGGTTCCAGGTTCATGAAGTTGTACTCCACCCGCATACCCAATGCGGCCCATCCTAGAGCGCCCGTCAATACCACGCCCGCGATCAAAACAGCGACGCGATTCCTCCCGGCCCACTCGGCGAAGCCGCCGAGAAAGCTGTAGTCGATCTTGGGCAGACGCGCCTTTTTTGCCTTCTTGCGGCCGAAGAGCAGGAGCAGGCTCGGCAAAACGGTGACCATCGACAGGAAACAGAGGACAATGCCGCTCGCAGCGGTAAAGCCGAACTGGGCAAAGGCCTTGCTGCCGGTAAGGGCCATCACGAAAAAGGCGATCGCCGTGGTGAACGCGGCGAGCATCGTACCCATCCCCGCCTTGTGGAAGGTGAGCATGATGGACTCTTCAGGATCGTGCCCTTCGGCGCGCATCGCCTGGAAGTTGGTGACGATCTGGATACCGTAGTCGATGCCCAGGCCGATGAGGAGCGTACTCATGAAGCTGGTCATCATGTTGATCTCGCGGATCGTGATTCCCAAAAAGCCGTAGTTAAAGATGATTCCCATCACCAGGACCAGAAGTGTCATCACGATCGTCCGGATCTGTTCAAAGGAAAAGAGGAAGAGCACCAGAATCACCAGGAGCGCGATCAGAGCCGGTATCACCATGTCGAATCCCATCGCTTCCTGTTCGTCCGCCTGGATCGGAATGCTCCCCGTGACCGACACCGTTACTCCCGGCAGTTCCGCTTCGACGATTCGCTGGATATCGCGGATGTCGTCCATCAGTGAAACGAGTTCGTCGAAGTCCAGCGAAGAGATCCCCGGAACGATTGTGAAGATCATCATCGAGTTGTCCCAGGCGTACTGCATGGAATCGCCCAGGAGGAAGATCTCCGCCAGTTCGCGACCGCGTTCGTCCACCGGCGTCGCCCCCGGCTCCTTTAGGTACGCTGTCAGCGAAGTGAAGAAGCTCTCCATCTGCTGGTAGAGCACCACGGTGTCGTTCTCCTGCTTCGTGTTCGACAACTCCTCCTCGGCGGAGTCGGAGCTGTAGGTGCTCTCAAAGTTGTCGTTCATCGACCGGATCAGCGGGAGGAGGTTGGTCTCCTCTAAAAGGTCAAAGGACTTCTCCAGGTCGTCCGTGTCCTGCAACAGGAGGCCCCATTTCGTTATGAACTCCCGGTCCATCTCCAGGTTCACCGCCGTGACGTATTGCATCGCCTCGGGACGCGCTTCCAGTTCCGCGGCAAAGAGGCGCGCGCCTTCGGCCATCGACGCCTTGTCCGGTCCCTCAACCATGACAAAGATCGACTCGCCGCCGTCGAACTCGGAAGAGATCTCATCCCAACTCGCGATCATGGGGTTGTCTTCCGGCAACAGGTCCTTGACCTGCGTCTTCACGACTATCTGGTTGGCCGCCGCCAGGGACAGCACCACCAGAGCGACCGCGAGGATCGGGATGACCTTCTTGTATCGAATGACAAACCGGCCGAGACCGTCCATGATTCTGTGTTCCAGTTCCATCGTTTTCTCCTTGGTACCGTTGGTGGCTGTCACGCCCGCGTCGGGCGACTCCGCCACGTGTGTTCTCACATGTACCTTTGCCAGAAGTGTGCCAAGTGTGACGGAAGCGATTTCGCATCCGGAACCGCCAAAATCGTGGCAAAACCGGTGGAAATTCGCCCGATTTGCCCCAGAGATTGCCCGTACCAACGGTGGAAGACCGTTTTGATCGCTCCATTTGGCACTTCTCTTAGGAAGACCGTCGTATTTGACGGATGAAACCGTGTGCATTTCCGGAGGAATGTCTCTTGACGGTATTTCCGGGTTGTACTAAAGTTCTGTTGTATTAGTATATTAGTACAATATGCGGAAAATGCCTGACCGAAATTGCCATTCGGCACAGGTTTCGATGACAGGGTGATAGGAGGAGACAATGGCCATGACTCAGCGTCTGGCGAAAGCCGACACATTGACCGCCGTGCCGATCGCCGATCCTGACGACGCGCGCCGGGGGTTGTATCTCGTCACCCGCTTCGAGGCGGAGTTGGCGGATCGTATCCGCGTTCTGCAGAGGGAGTTGTCCAGGTCAGGTGGTGACTCCATTGTCGGTGCCGACTTCGGTCTTCGCCCCGTGATGGAGCAGGTGTTCAAAGTAGCGGCCACGGACGCCCCGGTTCTCCTGCTCGGAGAAACCGGAGTGGGGAAGGACGTCATTGCGAAGGCGATTCATGCCATCTCGGCACGGCGCGATGGCCCGTTCATTGCTGTCAATTGCGGTGCGATCGCCGAAAGCCTCGTTGAAAGCGAACTTTTTGGACATGAGAAAGGCGCCTTCACCGGTGCGCTCACAACGAAACGCGGTCGTTTTGAACGTGCAAACAACGGAACAATATTCCTCGACGAGATTGGTGAACTGCCGCCGCACCTCCAGGTGCGTCTCTTGCGGGTGCTGCAGAGCAATGAAGTTGAGCGTGTCGGCGCTTCCAAAACAACGTACCTCGATATCCGGGTGATCGCGGCGTCCAATCGGGACTTGTCCGGTATGGTTCGCGAACAACGGTTCCGGGAGGACCTCTGGTTTCGACTCAACGTGTTTCCTATTCACGTTCCGCCGTTGCGCGATCGCGTGACGGACATTCCGGAACTGACCCGGCACTTTTTGCGAACCAAGACACGGGATCTCAAATTACCGGCCGTACCTGAACTCAGCCACGATTCGATAGAAGCACTCAGTACGTACCAATGGCCCGGCAATGTACGAGAACTCGGTAACATCGTTGAGCGGGCCTTGATCCTCAACCCCGCGGGCCCGATCAACTTCACGGAGCTGCTGCCCAAGACCGCGGATAATTCCGATTCGGGCCCGGACGGATCCGAGCGGACGATGGGTAGTGTTTCAGAATGGGGACTTGACGACGCGATGAAGCGTCACATCGTACGCTGCCTTGAAGTTACCAAGGGCCGCGTCGAGGGATCCGGTGGTGCCGCGGACCTCCTGAAGGTGAACCCGAGCACGCTGCGGCATCGAATGAAACGGCTCGGCGTCAGATCTAGGCGATAGCTCCAGGCGATACTGCCCGGAACCACGTCCCCCGAGTCGTCGGTGATGGGCGGTGTATACGCCGTATCCTCCGCATCGGGGCCGGTGACGCATCCGTTTGCCACCAAGACCGCGGCAGATAGAACGCCGATGATCGCAGCCCTTCTGATTTTTATGGTTCGCTCCTTCTCCCGGGCGTCAAAACGCCGTTATCCGCATCATTGTCACTTCCACCACGTCCCGTCCACCGTCCGATATGCCGTCAAGCGACGTGTACGAGTGGGCGTAGGAGACGCGCATCTGGATCGACCAGGGGAGTGAGAACGACAGTACAACGCCGCCGGTGTGTGCGAGCCCTTCCGGCTCCGGTGCCCAGGTGGGTACGTCCACAGCCGCGACGTCGTGAAATGCACCGACGTGTACGCTACCGGGAATGACTTCAAACCCGACGCGGCCATGGGCCACCGCGACGCGTTCCGCCTGCGTGCCCGTCGGGTAGCCGCGTATCCAGAGCGCTGAGTCGGACCCGGGACCGGGAGATGCGACGTCGTACAAGGCGCGTGTGAAGAATCTGGATCCGCCGTATGCGCCGACTTCGAGGCCCACGTCACCCCGTCTGCCGACTCGCCACCCCGCATCTACTTCAATACCGTACGTCCAGGTGCCGGGGCCGTCGGGCGCGCGGAATCGAACCGATTCCGTTCCCCACGTATCGAAGCGGGAAAACGTTGTGAACGCCCCGTGCAGCGCAACGGCAAACCCTTCCCGGGAGGCACCCCCGGCGATGTCGGACCGCATGTCCGCTGCGGCGCGCGCGGCGACGGAGTGACGAACGTCCCGAGGGACATCGACGCCGGATACGATCGTTTCCTCATCGTAGAGCGAGAACCCCGATCGGTACTCGATGTCGGCTGTTACGGGACCAAGGTCCGCGTTGGCGCCGATCCATGCCGCCTGCTCGCCTTTGTCTACCGAGAGGTCCGCGAACTCCATCGTTTCCATGGGAAGCACCATCGACTCCAGACCGGTCTCGATCGTAACCGGTGATCCAAAGGCGCCCGGGAAACCGAGACCCGCCTGCCAGTACACTCCGGCGGTGACGACATGTAGCTGCACCATGCGACCAAAGAGGTTCCGGTCGTTGAACAACAACAGGGGTATTGCGGCAGAGTTTTCCGTGTCCGGCGCAAGTCCGTCCGCCTCCCGGACGTAGGCGGCGTACGCAAGCACACCGGCCATTCGCTGCTTCCCCTCGCGGACGTTTACCGTCACGTCCACCTCGTTCCGACGCGGATCAAAGTCGTACTCCAGCTCAACGGCGGCGACTGCGGGGAGGTCCTGCAGTCGGGTAACCGTTGTCGCCGCATGGTCGCTTCCCAAGGGAGCGCCGACCTCGATCGCCATGGCACGGTCGAGTACGCGCGAGCGGGTTCGAATTGCGCCGGGGAGAGAGATCGACGTGACGCGGGGCTCCATCTGTTCCACTTCGATTCGCCGGAGAAGCGACTCTCCCGCCGCCGTCAGGTTGGATTCGCCGGACAGTACTTCGATCGCTCCGCCGATGTCGCCCAACTCGAGCATGGCAATAGCCCGGTAGTAGCTGAGTTCGTACCGCTCCGAAACACCATCGAACATGGCAAGAGCAGCCTGTGCGTCACCACCCGCCTCCGGCGGGTACTGCGCGTACCGTTTGCCTTCCACAAAGCGGTAGTCCTCTTCACTCTCATACGCGGTCAGGATGGCACGAACCCGTTCGTAGTCGCCGTTGAAGCGCAGCCACGTGTTCATGTCTACGATGATGTCGAGGTACGTATGCGCCAGATAGTAGTAGGCGACCCGCCGTTTTTCCGGGCTCTCCGTCTCCCGCACAATTTTTTCGAAGTACTCGATCGCCTCGGTGCCGCGTTCGATCGCTTCCCCCTGGCGTCCATCGCGCATAAGCGCGTGTGCTTCGTTGTACGCATCGATGCCCGGCCGTAGCGCATCCACGATCTCGATTGGTGCGGCTACCAGCCGTGGCCGGACGGTTGGGTTCGGCTGAGTGTCGCTCGCCGGAAGATAGGTGGTGCCGCCAAGGAATAGCACTGCCACCATGATCCGTCCGATCTTCAATTTGTCCGCTCGTTTCAATGATCCGTCTCCTCTGTTGGTTCCCGATCCGCAATTGAAACACCGCGAACGGTCCGATTGTGCACGGGAAGAGACGATTTCAAGGAGTTTTTTGAAGCGCCCGCCATATACGAGACCGCGACGCGGTCCCTCAGGGTCACGGCGCTTCCGCTCGTATTCTCAACGCGCCCTCGCCGTCGAACTCCCACCACGTGTCCACGAACGCCTTCAGGAAGGGGAGGTCGTGGCTCACGAGCAGCAGCGCGCCGTTATACCCGGACAGCGCTTCCTCGATACACGCAATCGAGACGAGATCGAGGTGGTTTGTCGGCTCGTCCATGATGACCAGCGACGGACGTTCGAGAAGCCCCAGGGCCAGCGCCAGTTTTCGCGTCTCGCCCGGACTGGGGATGCCCGTTTCGAAAAGACGCTCTGTTTTTGAACCGAGCCGTGCTACGGCGGATGCCACCTCTCCGAGCGTGGTGCCCGGAAGCTCCCGCGCCGCCTCTACCAGCGCCGTCGCCTCCCGGGCGGATACCTCCTGCGGGATGATGAGAAACTCCGGTGCCAGGGGCGACTCGTCAATCAGCGATCGAACGAGTGTGCTCTTACCGGCGCCGTTTGGTCCCACGATGCCAATGCGGTCCGACGGCGAAACAGTAAGGTCCGGGTGAAAAACGCGTGAGCCCTCGGGGAGGGCGAGTGCACCTCCCTGCCGGAAGAGCAACCGGTCCCGCCGGGAGGGAGCGCCGTGAACGGTGATCCCCGTTGCGCCTCGGGCCGGGCGCTGCTGTTCGCTCAGCGCCCGTGCGGCCCGCTCCCGCCGACCGTCGAGCTGCCGGACCAAACGCCCCGCCTTGCCGTCCGCACCGGCCACCCGCGCACGGTCGATCTTTTCGCGACCGTCGGAGTCTTTGCGATCGAGACCGCGCTTGCTGCGGCGCCTGTCCTGTACCGAAGCTTTTTGCACTCTCCGCGACGCTTCCCGTTCGATCGCTTTCTGTTGGCGGCGAAGAGTATCAAAGGTCCTTTGCGCTTCGAGCCGCTCACGCTCGGCCGCTTCCATTCCGTGTGACACACCCCCGGGGCGCATGACCGGCGGGTGGTCGGTATCCAGGAAGAGGCACTGGTTACAGATCCGATCGAGGAGCGCCCGATCATGGCTTACGATCAGGCCTACGCCGTCAAAGCGTTCCAGTCCCTCTGCGACGAGGGAACGACTGTGGGCGTCCAGATGGTTGGTCGGTTCATCCAGAACGAGCGTCGCCGGACGGTGCCAGAGCGCCAGAGCAACTTGGGCTCGCTTGCGCTCGCCGTGGCTCAGCGTATCCCATCGGTACGGCCAGTCGCCCCCGAGATCAAGGATCGAGACAAGGCGGCCCGCGTCGGCGTCGGGTATCGCGAGCAGTTCGTCCAGGCCCGCCGGAGGGAGGTCGGTGCGCTGGTCGCAGGATAGAACCGGCTTCGGGCGATCGATCGTTCCCGCGTGCGGTTTGATATCTCCGGACACAAGACGAAGGAGGGTCGTCTTGCCGCTTCCGTTGGGTCCGACAATCCCGGTCCAGCCGCGGGGCGCTGTGAACGAGAGGCAATCGATCAGTGTGGATGTCAGCGAATCGTAGGTGAAGGTAAGATTGGAAACGTGAAGTTGCTGCACGCGGGCCTCCTTGTGGGTCTGGAATGGGCGTCAGCTCTTCATTCGTTTCATTCTCCTCTGCGTCGCACCCTAGGGGACGACGCGGTACCTGTCAACAGCCCCGCTACCGTTCGATCCCCAGTTTGGCCATTTTTCCGCGCAGCGTGCTCGGGTTCAGGCCGAGCATCCGGGCTGCGCCCCCTTCACCGTGAACGCGCCCATCGGCGAGCGACAAGGCCAACCGGATATGGTCCGCAACGAGTTGGTCCAGTTCCTTGATGGCGCCGTCTGCCACGGGAGTGACCCCGCGGCTGGGACGGATATCGTCGAACGTCAGAGGTCCGTAGGGGTTCAGGATCATCTCCCGTTCGACGACGTTCTGCAGTTCCCGTACGTTGCCGGGCCACTCGTAGGCGATAAGCAGATCCATGGCGGCCGGTGAGACGACCGGGGTTGCTTCGAGTTTGAGTTCCCGCGCCTTCGCTTCGACGAAGTGCATCACCAGGTCCGGGAAGTCTACGGTCCGGTCCCGCAGCGGCGGTATGTGGATGGGAAAGACGTTCAGCCGGAAGTAGAGGTCTTCACGAAACCCACCCTCGGCCACCATCGTTTCCAGATCGCGGTTCGTGGCGGCGATCACGCGCAAATCCAGCGTGATCGTTTCCGTACCCCCGACGCGCTCGATTTCGCGATTCTGCAGAACGCGTAGGAGGCGTACCTGCGCCGCCGCCGGCAGTTCGCCGATCTCGTCCAAGAAGATGGTGCCGCCGTTGGCCCGTTCAAAGCGTCCCCGCCGCCGCGCCAGGGCGCCGGTAAAGGCACCCTTTTCGTGGCCGAAGAGCTCACTGTCCACCAGCGCCTCCGGGATCGCCCCGCAGTTCACGCTCACGAAGGGTCCTTCGCTGCGATTCGAGGTTGCGTGGACGGCGTTTGCGATCACGTCCTTGCCGACACCCGTTTCGCCGGTAAGAAGAACGGGACTGTCGAACACCGCTACCCGTCGGACCTTCTCCATTACGTCCTTGAGACCGTGGTCGTGCCCTACAACCCTGTCACCGATGATGCGTCGCAGTTCGTCGTTGAGGTAGCGGTTGTCGTCTGCGAGGCGCTCCTTGAGCCGGACCAGATCGGCGTGCTGAAGGCCGTTGGTCATGGCGACGGACAGCGGTCCGCGGAGGAGACACATCGCGCGCAGGTGCTCGTCATCGAAACGTCGCGCCTGGGAAACGAAGATGACATCCCCGATGTACCCGTGCGGCGAATCCAATGGAATGACCATGAGCGATTGGGCCGGTTGGTTGAACAGTCTGAGCAACTCTCCGGCCAGTTCATTTTTATGCGGTTCCTGGAGGATGTACGCTTCCGGAGGGTTTCCGCTTTTTGCCCGTTCTGTAATCGACGCGAGCGTTTTCGGCGGGAGCGGGAACTCTACCTTGGACCGGCGCCCTTCCGTGGACGTGGCGTCGACGATAAACCGCAACGTTCCGGTGGACTCGTTGATGTGTTCCATAAAGAGGCGGTCCGCCGGCACGTAGTCATTTACAAACGCAATGAACGCTGCCATCGCCTCTTGGATTTCGAGGTTGCCGCAGATGAGGACCGTAGCTTGTCGAAAGAAGACATCGTCCTGCATTGTACCCATTGTGGGACATCGTCGGCGCCCCGTCCAGCGGATACGCGACCCGGTTGGCACGGCGATTGCTGATAATGGGCGTAGGGGACGGTAATTTCACCGCTTGCGTATCCAAACCCGCTTCTGGAGACAAGAATGAACACTGTAACGGCTATCACGCCGTCGAATACGACAGATGTGACGACTCATCGCCGCGCCTGCCTTGACTGGCTGCGGGCCGGCCTGGCGACACTCGTTGTCCTCCACCACGTCGCCCTCGTGTACGGTGCCGGGGCACCCTTCTATTACACGGAACCGCCCTTTGGGTACCACGGAACGTACCGCGCACTCCTCGTGTTTATCCTTGTGAATCAGGCGTGGTTCATGGGGGCCTTTTTCTTCATCTCCGGGATCCTGGTTCCCGGTTCCGTGGACCGGAAGGGTACGGGAATGTTTCTCCGGGGTAGGGTGGTTCGCCTGGGAGTTCCCCTCCTGTTCTTCACTTTTGTTCTCAATCCGCTCGCCGGTCTTGGAATCTACGCCATGCCGACCGAATTGACCGGGATCACCGGCCGGTTTACGTGGAGTCTGTACTTCCATTTCGTCGGGATCGGGCCAATGTGGTTCGCACTGCTGCTGCTTGTTTTCGACACCTTGTACGCGTCGTTGCACGCAGCGTTCCGGTCGGGTGCACCCGCGGGGGACGCACCCACGGCGGGTGCCGCCGCATCGAATGGCGAGCGCAGTTGGACGGTACCGGTGTGGTCCGCGGTACCCCTTTTCGTGGTGGGCCTGGGGGCGCTTTCCTTTCTCTGGCGCCTCTGGATACCCCTGGGGCGCGACGTGTTTGGATTTCCCTCCCTCGCCTACCTGCCGCAGTACGCAGCGTTTTTTGCGGTTGGAGTAGTTGCCGGACGAAGGCAGTGGCTGGACTACCCTCCGGCGCGAGTGGGCGTGTTCGGCGTCGTAGCTGCAGCGGTCGCCGTGATCGTCCTCTTCCCCGTGGCCTTCAGCGGCCGGCCCTTTTCGCTCGAACTCTCCGAAGTCCTGGAGAACGCTCTGGGCGGCCCTCACTGGCAGTCAGCGGCATACGCGCTTTTTGACTCAACGTTCGCCACCGGCGTTCTTGTCGCGGCGATCTCCGCTCTCGAACGTTTGGGAAAGCGCGGAGAAAGCGTCGCCGCGGCGCTCGCCCGTCTTGGTTACGGCGTGTACGTGCTGCACGTGGTGATCGTTGTGGGCATTGCAGTTCTGCTCCGGGACTTCGCCGCACCGCCGATCGTCAAGTTCGTTGCGGTGTCGTTGCTGTCCGTCCCGACATCGTTCGCGGCAGCGTTCCTCCTTCGCCGCGTTCCGGGCGTTGCGCGGGTGGTGTAGCGGAAAGCGCGACTATTCCGAGAAGTAGGCGCCGGGCGAACAGACGGCGTCTGCCACCGGTTCGAACAATCCGGTGTCGTAGAGGAAATCAAGTACGGTGTAACGAGTACGGATCATGTGGGCGCGGTTGAAGGTGTCCCGCACTCGCCGAAGATCGAGCGAGATCTGTCCCGGTTCCACCGGCACGCCCGCCTCGATGAACAGTGACCGCAGCGCGCGAAAGGGCACGATCTGTCCCGACAGCCGCTCACAAAGTACAGGCCACGCTTCGTTGATCCGCTCAACCCGAGCGCGAAGAGCGGCATCACTCCCGTACTTCTCGGCACAAATCGCGAGGATCGGCTCGATGAGCGGTGACCCGCGATACGCCGCCTTGACCCGCTCCGCCCGCGCTTCCCACGGTTCGCGGTGACGTACGGCTTGCTCCGGATCAAACCGCGTCACTCCCGCTCCGAGGACTTCCTCGTACACCGCTGTCGCGATCAGAGTGCCGATAGCGACCTTGAAACCGTGTGAAACGGGCATTCCTTCGCGTTGCAGGTGTTCCATTTCCCACACGTGGCTAAAGAGGTGCTCGGCACCCGAGGCAGGCCGGGAACTCTGCATGCATTGCATCGCAAAACCGTTCATGCACAAGCCGTCGAACAGTTCCCTGTATGCCGTTTCATCGCCGGCGGCGAGACGTCCGGGGGTTGTCAACCATTGTTCGAGGTGCGGCTGGATCATGGCCCAGCTTTTCTCGTGAATCGGCTCGGCACCTGCGGCATCGGCGAGTAACCAGTCCGCGCCGGCGGTGAGTTCACTCGCGAGGTCTGCGTAACCCGCTGCCGTCATCGCCGGTGGCGCGTTCTTGATGACTGAAACATCCGCGAGTACCATCCGTGGAGCGGGGCACGACATGGTCTGTTTTAATCCATTCCGTACAAGGGCGGCCCCGAATGATGTGATGCCGTCCATGCTCGCGGCGGTCGCGACGACGACGTAGGGGCGGCTGCTCTCGAAGGCGGCGCGTTTTACCAGATCATTGATCGTGCCGGCGCCGACGGCCACGGGAATCGTATCGTTCGATCGCCAGGCGTTGCGTAGCGTCTCCACGTGACGGTACTCGGGTTCAAGGACCTTTGTTCCCGGGAATCGGAACGGAGTGGCAACCCGTGCTCCTGCAGCGACAAACGCGTCGTGAACCTTTTCACCGGCCGCGAGCCACGTGTTTTCGTCGGCGACGATGGACGGCTCTCGTCCGGGAAACCACTCCGCCATTACATCCGGAAGCTCATCGGTACCGCCCTGGAAAAATGCGTCGGTGTCCGGAAGCGCAGCCAGAAGCGATTCGAAGCGTCGTTCAGACACCGATCCGATCCCGCTATCGATGAACCGTTTGGGCGAACGTTTCGCACAGACCGCGCGCTTCCGCAGCTGTCGGCGCGGCCAATACGCGGTCAGCCAGCGCCTTGCACTTGGATGCATCGAGGTTGCGTATCACGTCCTTGGCGTCGGGTACGACGGTTCCGGCCATGCTCAACTCCGAGAGTCCAAGACCGATCAGGAGCGGAATGGCGAGTTCGTCACCTGCCATCTCTCCACACATGCCCACCCAGCGCCCGTGCGCGCGCGCTCCATCCACAACGGTGGCGATGAGGCCGACTACGGCCGGGTGGAAATAGTCCGCCAGGTGCGCCACCGTTTCGTTGGTTCGATCCACTGCGAGGGTGTACTGCGTGAGATCGTTCGTTCCAATGCTGAAAAAATCGACGTAGGTTGCCAGGTGGCGAGCTATCAACGCCGCCGAAGGAATTTCGATCATCACACCGATCTCGATATCGGCGGCAAACGGTATGGACGCGTTGGTCAACTCGCGCCGCGCCCGTTTTATGTACTCTCGAATGCGCACGACCTCGGCCACGCTCCCCACCATGGGAAACATCAGTTTGACCGATCGATCGACCCCCGCGCGCAGCGCGGCTCGGAGCTGCGGCATCAGGAGGCGATCCGGGTCCGAAAAGGCGAGACGGAGGGCGCGGCGCCCCAGGAAGGGGTTCTGTTCGGGGGCCATCTCGATCGCCGGGAGTTCCTTGTCCCCGCCCACGTCAAGCGTTCGAATGATCACCGCTTGATCCGGGAAAACGTCCACGATCTGGCGATACGTCTCGTACTGCTCCTCTTCGTCCGGCAAATCATCGCGGTCGAGGAAGAGGAACTCCGTTCGGAGCAGTCCGGAACCCTCTGCACCGTGCTCCTTTGCGAACTGCGCGTCCGAGACGTTTCCGATGTTCGCCGCCACGACGAGATCAACACCGTCCACGGTCCGCGCCGGATCGTGCGCCCCTTTCATGAGTCGCTCTTTGCGCTCCGCGAACGCCTGGGACCGTTTTCCGTACGCAGCGACCGTTTCGTCATCGGGATCGACGATGAGTTCTCCCCGTATCGCGTCCACGATCACTCGCGTTCCCGTTTCTACCGGCACCGATCCCAGTCCGACGATCGACGGAATGCCGAGACTGCGGGAGAGAATAGCGGTGTGAGACGTCTTGCCGCCCACCTCCGTACAGAGAGCAAGCGTTTGTTCCAGATCCATCGATGCGGTATCGCTCGGCGATAGATCGTGGGCAAGCACTATTCGCGCCGTCTCCACATCTGGTCCTCGCCGCTGGACGCCCATGAGGACGCGAACCATCCGGTCCGAGAGGTCGCGGATATCCGCGGCCCGCTGCGCGAAGTACTCGTCGCCTATCTCGCTAAACTCCGCGGTCAGTTCGGCGCTCACCAGGGATACCGCCTGCTCGGCATTGATCTTTTGCGAGGAGATACGGGAGGCAATCTCGTCGCCGTAGCTCGGGTCGCGTACAAACTCCCGCTGAATCTCGAAGATCTCACCGTGTTCGACGCCCGCTCTCTTCGCGATATCCGCGGCGAGCGTCTGTAAGGCGGCATCGACGGCGGTCCGACACGCCTCGTACCGTTCGACCTCCGCCTCAACGTCGGCGACGGCGTACTGCGGAATCTGAACGTGCTCCGCCTCCGCAACGGCAATCGTTCCAACGGCGATTCCTCGGCTCGCGGCGATTCCCTTGAAGGTTCTCACCGCTCTTCCTCTGGCACCTCGCGGATAAACGCCTCTATCGCAGCAATCGCGGCCTCTTCGTCCCCACCGTCGGCAGTGACGGCAATTTCGTGGTTCTGGGCCGCAGCTATCTTGATGACCTTCACGAGGCTTTTGGCATCAACTTCCTCCCCGGCGCGGGTGATGTTTCTCACTCGGATAGTGCTCACGAAGCTTTTTGCGAGTTTCACAAATCGCGACGCCGGGCGCGCGTGGAGCCCCACGGCGTGTTGGACCGTCAGCGTGGTGCTCGTCATCTCATCTTCCGTCCCATCGCCTGGTCCTGCAGGCGTCGCAACTCGAGGATTGTCGAATCGGACACGAGTTCGACGTCATCGTACGTGATCGGATCGCCGGCACGAATATCGTTTTTTACCGTGCATCCCGGTGCCAACCCCAGAGGGAGCAGGTTTTGCCGATCCGCCGCGTCGGATCGTTCAATCATTCCGTACACGGTGAACCCGCCGAGGTAGTCGATCTTCTCGCCCGATTTCAAATCTCGCTTTGCATAGGTGACCGTGTCCGCCACGGGGGGAATTTCCGTCGCAACCGTGGATTCGTTTTTGAGCACCGCCTTGAGGATCGATATGGGCGTTTCCAGGCTTGTCAGGTGGTAGGGGCGGTAGAGCGCCCAGTACGGGCCCGGACCCATGCTCAGGTAGGTGAGGTCCCGGGCGATTTTCGGGTGATCGGTCGTGATGACGACAAACACCCCCGGGGCGATCCCCAATCCGTATTCGACGACGCCGCTCTTGGTAAGAACGCCGCCGTCCTTCTTGGGGCAAAATACCTGGGCAATCGTCTTGGGGGTCACCTCCGGACCGTGCATCCCGGTGACGTCCGGAACAAAACCGACCGCGTTTCCGAATGACGTCATCTCTACCATCGTCTTGGTGCCGTCCACGAAGGAGGCGAGCATCTTCGGATTCATCTGCTGCGCTTTGGCCGTTTCGGCGAGTGACTCGGGGTTTCCGCTCCGGTCGAGAGGGTTGTTTTTTCCTTTACCGGCACACACGACCTCGAAACCGAGGGTTTGCGCGAAGTCAAAGAGCTCCATAGTCGAACCCGGCTCGTCCCCCGCGGTCAACGTGTACACGACGCCGGCGCTATTTGCCATTTTCCTGAGGATGTAGCCGACGGTCGCGTCGGTCTCGACGTTCATCTGCAGCACGTGCTTGCGATTGAGAATTGCGTCGAAGGCGATCCGCGCTCCGACTTCCGGGACACCGGTCGCTTCCACGACGATGTCCGTCGTTTCCATGAGCGAGAGAAGAGCGGGATTCGTCGTCGCGATACGCTTGCCGTCCTCCACAGCCTGGGAAGCAACGGCGGGATCCTCCGTTTCGACGATGAGACGACTCTCCACGTTCGCAGACAAGAACGCTTCCTTCGCACGGCCCGGGAGCACGTCGGCCACGGCCACGGCCCGCATTGCGTTCATGAGTTCCATCTGGCAGACGAGCCCCTCGCCCATCTGTCCCGCGCCGACGAGGCCGACGCGTACGTTTTTCCCTTGCTTTTCATATTCGAGCAGTGATTTGTGCAGATCCATCGTTTCTCCCCGCGTTCTAGTCGCGCATCACTTCCAGTTCCATGCCAAGTTTGATATCCGGGGCGACAACCTCCGGAACGCACACGTCGCCGTCCATCTCGGGCTCGGAAAGCCCATTGAACTTCAAGACCAAGTGCCCCAGGTTGCGGAAGTTTTCGTTGGCAACCTTTCCGACGGCGAGGACGGGCAACTTTACACTGCCGATTCGAATTTTGTCCCCAACAGCGACGTCGTCGTGCAGGGTTTCCTCGTCGTCGTGAACGACCGCATGTTCTTGAAGTTCCTCGGGAGCGCTGTCGGCGAAGAAAACGAGTACTCCTTCGTCGATAAACTCCTGAGCGAATTCGCCTATGCCTGTAACGTGCGCAAAGAATTTTCGCATGAGTAGTAAGTCCCTGTAGAAGTCCGGGACGGCCTGCACTGACCGCCCCGGTGTGACAATGCAGCGTATCTCTACGCCGGATGCACGTTTTCTTCCTTCACCCCCGAAACGAAGTTCGTCTCGTTGATGAATTTCATCAATGGCCCTGAGGGCGACGCGTTGTGGATGTCCACCGTCGGTATTCCCTTCATCGGGTAGACGCCGACGCGCGCCGTACCGCCGCAGTCGATTACCGCCACGGCGATTTGCTCAAAATCGGCCTTCGATTTGAAACCGTCGAACGGCGTGGCGCCGGTCATGTCCGCGATCCGCTGCGCGAGCGGGTGAATGCCGCCGCCGGTCACGGAGTAGATCAGGTTGCGTTGCGTGGTCGGTTGAATGACCAGGGGGCCGCCCCATCCTCCCTTTCCACGTTCGATACGTACCGCCTTGTAGTCACCGACGTCTCCGGTCGGAGCGGGTGCCGGATCTGGGGCAGATGCCTCAGGCGCCGGTCTTTCCGCCGGTTTCTGTTCGGCCTGGGCCGCGTGCTTCGCAGGGTCACCCAGAAGGGCCTTTTTTACGTTGTCCCATAGTGCCATCGATTTCTCCCCGACTAGTTGCTGTACAGACCGGCGCTGGCGAGCCAGGCGAGCACAACAGCGATCGGACCGGTGATCATGCGTGAAAAGAGAATCGCGGGAACGCCGATTTCGACCGTTTCCGGCTCCGCTTCACCAAGGGAGAGACCGACCGGGATGAAGTCACAACCAACCTGCGGGTTGATGGCAAAGAGCGCCGGAAGCGACATCTGCGGCGGAATGTTTCCACGCCCGATTTCCACACCGATCAACGTACCGATGATCTGCGCGATCACGGCACCGGGACCGAGAAGGGGTGAAAGGATCGGGAAGCCGACGATCACCGAGAGGATCAACAGACCAATGACGCTGCTCGCCAGGCCGGTGAGTCCCTCGGCGATCCAGTTGCCGACGCCCGTCGCCAGGATGATACCGATGATCATGGCAATAAACGCCATGAAGGGGAGGATATTCTTCACGACCTGTTCGATCGTTTCGCGTCCTGCCTGGTAGAGACCGGCAACGACAAAACCTACTGATCGACCTATTTTTTCAAGTACTTTCGTCATGTGTCGTCCCCTTACTCGCTCTTACCGGCGGCCCGGCCCATCATCACGGCGGTAATCCGCTCGGTGACAATACCGCGAATGAAGATCACCACGAGCCCTACCAGCAGGTAGCGCATCGCCAGGTCACCCAGACCAAGACCAAGTTGCGTGATTCCGGCTGCGATACCGGACCATACGAATATTTCACCGGGGTTGATGTGCGGGAATATCCCAAGCGGCGGGTGTACGTACGACACCGCGGAGTCATAGAACGCCGGCTTGAACTTCTCCGGCAGGAATCGCCCCATCGTGTATGCCATCGGGTTGGTGAAAAAGAACACCGCCACAAAGGGCATGATGATGTAACGAACCGGGTAGTAGATGAGTCCATCCCTCGCGGCCCAGAGACCGACCTTTTCGACTCGTTCCGGTCCAACGAACGTGATGATCGCGTGGACCAGCGTCATGAGTACAACCAGTGTCGGGATGATCCCGGTGACCAGACTCATGAAGACTTCGCCGCCCTGTTGGAATACGCCGATGAAGCCTTCAGCAAATCGTGCTAACGCCTCCATACTTCCTCCTCGAAGCTTTTTAGATTTTTCGGTGTCAACGACACCGATTTATTCATCTTCCGAATCGTCGGCCTCGTCGCGTTTGCGGATGAAGCCGGCGGCATTCTGGAACGCCGCCCACATCTTGTTGGACATTCCCGCGGGCGGTTCGCCCTCCAGTTGGCGCAGTGTCATCCCCGACAACGCCTCCACCGGTTTGAGGTTTGCGAACACGGTGAACCCGCTCATTTTCTCTGCACGCACGATGTTCCGTTCATCGTCGACGACGAGAACGCAATAGATCTTCCGTTTCCAGTTGCTGCCGGACATTCCGACGCTGGTTATGTTGCCGCCGCGTCTGAGTTCCGCCACCCGTTTGTGGAAACGTCTCGTCTGGAGCAATGAGAGACCGAGCTGCAGTACCCACGCCAGTGCGAGTACGATAAACAGCGATCCAATCGGGTTTCTCAGGCCATTCTCCTTTCCGCCAGCTCCAGAACAGCCTTCGCTGTCTCGAGATCGGTAACGAGGCAGTTGAACCAACCGCCGCGCAAACCGCCGGCGATCGCCGGCGCCTTCTCCACCCCCGATGCCACGGCTATTACCGTCGCAATGTTCGACAGTTGGGAAAGAGTGATGCCGACGACGCGGTTGTTGATTTCATCTTTCAATTCGCGTCCCTCCGCGGTGAACTGCTGGCCGATGATATCGCCCACCACCCCGGATTCGAGGAGACGTTGAATCGTTGTCAGTTCCACCAAGCCTGAATTCCGGAGAGTCGAAGCGTGCAATCGAATTGAACCGATGCCCACCATGGCAACGTCGACATCGGCAGCCTGGCGAAGCGTTTCCGCTATGGATTGTTCCTTTGCCAGTGATTCGCGAATCGACGAGTTCTTGACGACGAGCGGCGCCATGAGGTACCGGAAGTCCCCGTTGATTTTCTGAGCAAAGGTACGAACGATCTCGGGCCCATCGAACCGCAAGTCATCTATCGCGATGGAACCAGAGAGTTGAACAACCGTGGCGTCTTTCAAGTGCATTGAAGGAAACGCGGCGACAACCTCGTACAGCATTCGCGACCAGGCGAGCCCGATCCGTACGCCGTCCGAGAGGTGGCGTTGAAGAACGAGACCGGCGAGTTCACTTACCATTCTTGTGGTGCGGGAAGTCAGGCTGGGTGACTCGTCCAGTATCCACGCGTCGTCAAGTCCGAACGTGTCTCGCACGAGCGCTTCTACGGCGGCGTTCCGCCGAATGGGGACTCTGATCTTCAACTCGATGATGCCGGACTGACGCGCCTCGGTGAGCATCCTCGATACCATGGACCGCGATTTTCCGAGTCGAGTTGCGATCTCAGATTGATCCAAGCCGTCTTCGTAGTACCAGAGGGCCGTTTGAACCAGAATGTCTGCCCGGTCGCGCTTCATATTATTCACATGTGTGAATCATAATTCACACATGTGAATAATATGCTAACCGAAGAATAACGATCTGTCAACACAAATTTCGACAAACGTGAGCAAAACGCGGGTGATGTCGCTGTGAAAATCGAAATCGGGAAGAACGTGTCGCCTAAACCCAGGCAAACCCCGTCATGCGTGCCACGCGCCGGAGCAGTTCGACGCGGTGGCCGGGAACTATGCAGAGGTGGTGCGGCATTCCCTGCTGCACCATCTCGTCAAACCACTCGACAACGTCGACGTTGTGTACCCGGAAGAGTCCATTCGTCGCCATCAAGTGTCGGCGCGGTTCGACGCTCTCGCCCTCGATCGCACACATGTGGTAGGTGTCGTCAAAGCGCCAGAGGCGAAAGGCGGTGAGCGCCCGGCCGGGACGTATGGTGGCTTCCACAACCGTAGGGAGTTTGCTGTTGAACTGGACGTCCAGACGCGGTCCCCGCTCCGACCCAAGGGGTTCGCACAGTTGGAACGGCGCCGCCCCGGTGTGCCAGATCGCGATCGTCTCGCGATCGTGTTCCAGCCAGTCCGAGAGGTATACGGGGCCGATCCCCGCGCTTTCGGCGAGCAACGAACAGAGCGCGCCGTCCACGTCTCCCTCCATCGCGATGGGAAACCCCTCCGACATGAGGCGCGCCAGGGCTAAGTAGGGCCAATGGCCCGTTTCGCTCGGGAGATCCGGCCAACAGCGAAAGGCGAACGCGTCGAATCGCTCCTCTGAAAAGGCGTCGCGGAAGGCGCGGTAGTAACGGGCCTGCATCGCCCGTGCCGCGTGCCCGTCGTTGCCGGTGGGGAAACGGTCGGTCCCCGGGAGGTCAAGCGCCTCGAAGGCGGACAGATCGCCGGCGATGTCCTTTTCCGTGTACCCGTTGACGCGGTTGATCAGTTCGGGAGTGCCCGTATGGAAGAGCTGCGCTCCCAGCCGGTCGTTGAGGAAGACCGGGTCCGCGTGAAAGTCGACAAACCCCGGGGCGTGATACCCCGAGAGGCCTACCTTTGCGTTGACCAGAGAGCCCGCTGCGTGTGCCGCGCGAATAGCCCGCTCCAGGTCCGCCGCCGTTTCCACCGCGCCGGGGTCGCCGTAGACGACTTCCAGGGGATGTCCCAACTGTCGGAGCGTCGCCGCCATGACGTGCGTCCCTACCAGCGAGTTGGCGCTGATCATGGCGCCGGTTGGCTTCTCCGGGGTGGCCCACAACACAAGGGGCCGGTCCCACATGCGGGAGAGCAGCGGCGCCAGGCGTCCGTCCGATATCGTCGGTTGAACGAGGACGAGGACGGAGGCGCGGCTGCTCCGGGCCGCCTCCACCGCGCGGCGCAGTTCCGCTTCGTCGGCGATATTCTCAGAAGGAGTAACGACACTCCAGGGCAGCGCCGCCATCGCCCCGTCGATCGCCTGCCGCATCCGGGCCCCCCAGTCGGGATCGAACCCGGGACGCTTGCGCCCCATCACCATCAGGGCTACCACCGGGTCCACGATGATCCCCGCATCGCGGGAGACCGCGCTCATGTTATCCGATGTCGATCTGCTGCTCATGTCTCAGTCCTTTGTGCGTCCTTGGAATGTTCGTCGTTGCAACTGGGTGCGGGTCCGTACAGGTAGTCCCGTTCCGCCGGCGATACCGCGTCGTCCCGGTTCACAAACGCGCCGGCCGGAAGCTCCACTTGACCGGAAAGCAGTGGATCCCCCGTCTCCTTCATCCACCGTTTTAGTCGTTCTCCAAGTTCGTCCCGTATTGAGGCGTATTCCGGCACGGCCGCGAGGTTTCTGCGCTCACCTGGGTCGAGGTTCAAGTCGAACAGTTGCGTCTCCTCCGTCGGGAGGCGGGCCAGTCCCGCCTCGACCAGTTGCGCCTTGCTGCTACTGTCGTCGATGTTTGCCGGTTGTCGTTTGTCCGGGGTGGCGAACCGCCGGATGAGCTTGTGACCGTGGGTTCGAATGGCACGCATCGGTTCGTACGCCGCATGGAAGGTGACCTCTGCGAAAACCTCATCGCGGACTTCGCCGGCGGTTCCGTCGAACAGAGGGCGCAGAGAAACCCCATCGAGCCACGGCGGTTTGTCCAATCCAGCCAAGTCGCAGAGCGTCGGGTAGATGTCCAGATGTGACACCAGTGCGTCCACCACCTCACCCCGGCGGGGATTGCCCGGGTAATCGATAATCAGAGCCACGCCGATGCCCGTGTCGTAGAGCGTACACTTGTGGTCCGGGTAGGCGATACCGTGGTCCGTGGTGAAGATGACGGCGGTCTCCTTCCGGAGCCCCGACCGATCAAGCGCCTCCAGGACTTCGCCGACGCAGCCGTCGGCCACGCGCGCGGATGTCACAAAGCGCGCAAAGTCCTCCCGGTTTTCAGCCGTATCTCCCACGTTCGGGGGCAATCGCAGGTAGCGTGGATCCACGCCCGCCGCGGCCGGGGGAAACTCCCGGTGCGTGTTAAAGAGGCCCACCGAGAGAAAGAAGGGTGAGTGGGCGCCCCGCCGCGCTTTTAGAAACTCCGCCGCCAGGCGGGCGCTTCGCCGGTCGTAGACGACCGAATCGAACTCGGCGGTGTCCGATTCATCGACGGTGTGGCCGGATAGCCCGTCCAGGATACGCCGGTACCCGATCTTTGCGGCCCGGTCAGCCACGTGCTGGATTCCGCTCAGGACCGTTTCATATCCCGCGGTATTCAGTTGGTGGACGATGTGCCTGGAATAGTCGTTCAAAGCAAACCCGCGGTGGGCCAGCCCCAGCATACCGTTTGCGTGCGGGTTGTATCCGGTGAGCAGCCCCGCCCGGCTCGGCGAACAGGTCGGTGCGACGCTGAAGGCGTTCCGGAAGAGCGTGGCCCGTTCCGCAAGCGCCTGGATTGCCGGGGTGCCGACCGCGTAGCCGTAGGGATCGAAGAAGCGGCCGCTGTCGTGGGTATGGATGTAGAGGATGTTCATGGCCCCACCTTTCCCTGGACAATAGTTTTTTTCTGAAACTAAATAAACTCTACACTATCCCGGTTCTATCGTAAAGGTCGCACCGTTCTTCTTGACAGCGTGTCGAACTCATGTTGTACTTACTTAGAGAAAGAAACTAAAAGGAGTTCACAATGAAACGAGTTGTCTCTACCCTCGTCCTCGCCATCTTCCTGATCGTTCCCGTTATCGGGGTTTTCGCCTCCGGTACCGGGGAGGAATCAACGGGCGAGATCATGTTGACCTTCCCGACCTTCTGGGTCGGCCAGGACTCGAAGTCGGGTCCCATCGCCTCGCTTATCGAACAGTTCAACAACGAAAATGCCGGTGAGATCCGCGTTGTGCTCGAACCGAACCCCGATACGGACGGGTACCGTGACAAGATCAACGCGCAGCTCGCCAGCGGCCGGGCCCCCGACATCTTTGTCTTTAACCCCGATCCTACCACCTTCCAGTACTATGAAAGCGACCTGCTCCTGGACCTGACCGATGAACTGGCGGGTTCCTGGGGGGACGACTTTGTTCGCAGCTACATCGACGAGAGCACGATCAACGGACAAACCAAAACGGTGCCCTTCGAGGTCGGTATCACGCCCATCTGGTACAACATGGATATCCTGAGCGCTGCCGGCGTCTCCGACGTTCCCGCTTCGTGGGACGACTTCGAAGCCATGGCCGCCGCCGTCAAGGCGTCCGGTAAGGTTCCGGGCAGCCAAATGACCGGCGGATCCAACGCCTGGACCAGCATGCTCTGGTACAGCCACATTATGGGCAGCCTGGGCGGACCCGACGTGTGGGATCGCCCCCTCACGGACCCGCTCTACGTGGAGGGCGCCGAGTACCTGCTTCAGCTCTACAGCGACGGCAATACGACGCGTGATGCCGTCGGCGGCGACGCCGGCGTTTCCGGCGGACACTTCATGGCCGGTAACACCGCGTCCTTTATCAACGGTCCCTGGTACATCGGGCGTATCCGCGGCGACGCGCCTCAGGTTCACGCCGTCACCAAGCTGGCCGCTGCCCCGCAAATCGGCGACTACTCCGGTCACCAGATCGGCTTCCTGCTCTCGAACCTCGCCGCCGGCAATACCGATGACCCGCGCCGCCGCGCCGCCGTCGTCAAGTTCCTCCAGTTCCTCACCGAACCGGAGAACGTGAAGATGATCAGCGAACAGGCGGGGTCGCTCTTTGCGATCAAGTACGAACTCAGCGGCGAAGCGGACCCGCTCCAGCAGGAGTTTGTCCGCGTGGCCAGCGAATCGACCTTTGCGATCGGTCACTTTCAGAGCCAGTACCCGATCGAGGTTGTTCGTGAGTTCGGCCAGGCCCTCGGTGCGATGGCGCTCGGTGAAGCGACGCCGGAAGAGTTTGTGGAGATGCTGATCGAGGCGAACGAGTAAGCCCGACAGACGCTGTATCGATCCGGGGCGGCCCCATGGGGGCCGCCTCTTTTGTGTTACCATAACGTCAAAGGTGGTGCGCCGATGATCGTTCAATCACAGAAAAACCGAACGGGTATCGTACTCTTTCTCGCGCCCGTTCTCGTCCTCTACGTTCTCTACTTCGTCTATCCCCTGGGGTTTGTGTTCGTTACGAGCACCCTCGACTGGAACGGGGTGAGCACGCC
>JANQHT010000138.1 GCA_028282545.1 Spirochaetales bacterium | reverse complement strand
CGAAGGATCTGTTGATCGCGCAGAACGCCGCCGACGTTATCGCGTACTCTCCGTACTTCGAAGACGGCTTCTCTCTCCAAACCGGCTCCGGCGGCGCTTCCCTCGCGACCACGCGCTACCTCACCGAGTACATGGAACAGCGCGGGATTACGGCGAGTTGGGCCTTGGGCGGTATCACCAGCCAAATAGTGAAGATGCACGAGGCGGGGTTGATCAAACGCCTGCTCGACGTACAGACGTTCGATCTCGAGGCGATCAGATCGATCGCGACAAACCCACTCCACACCGAGATCGACGCGTCGTACTACGCCAATCCGCTCAACAAAGGGTGCGCGGTCAACAAACTCAACATCGTCATCTTGAGTGCCTTGGAGATCGACATCGACTTCAACGTCAATGTGCTTACCGGCTCCGACGGAATGATCATGGGCGCCTCGGGGGGACATTCCGACACCGCGATCGGATCCGGCCTCTCGATCATCGTCGCACCGCTGATCCGCGGTCGGATCTCCACGGTGGTCGATCGCGTCATCACGGTGATCACACCCGGCGAGAGCGTGGATATCCTCGTGACCGACCGCGGTATCGCGATCAATCCGCGCCGCCCCGACTTGATCGAGCATTTTCGCGGTAGTCCGTTACCGATCTACACGATTCAAGAGTTGAAAGAACGCGCCGAGCGCGTCGCCGGAAAGCCGGAACCGCTCACATTTGAGGATCGAATCGTCGGACTGGTCGAGTACCGCGACGGTACGATCATCGACGTGATACGGAGCGTACCCGTGTATTGCGAAGATTAGCGCAGCGTTGCTGACGCATATAAGTAAGTAGGAGGTTTCAGATGAAACGATTAGTGATGGTTGTACTGGTCGCCCTTGCAGCGATGGGTGTCGCATTCGCTTCCGGACAAGGCGAAGGCGAGTATCCGCGAGGCGCGCTGGATTTCGTCGCTCCCGGCGGAGCGGGCGGCGGTTGGGATCTCACGATCCGTACCACGGCCAGGGTCCTTGCGGAGAGCGGTCTCGTAAATGCTCCGATGCCGGTCCGCAACAACCCCGGCGCCGGCGGCTCGGTCCATTTGGCCAGCCTGCAGGAGAAACCGGAGGCGGATGATATCATTACGGTCTACTCGCCGCCGCTCATCCTCACGCAACTGGCCGGTACCTCTGAGTTCGGATACGAGGATGTGACGCCCCTGGCGCGCCTGATCGCCGATTATGCGGTCTTCGTCGTCAAAGATGACTCTCCATATCGGACGATGACGGACGTCATGGAGGCGCTTCAGGCCGACATCAAGGGGGTCAAGATCGGCGGAAACTCCTCCGCCGGGTCGATGGATCACCTGCAGTTTCTCATCATGGCAAAGGCGGCCGGCATCACCGACCTACGCGAGATCGACTACGTCAGCTTTGACGAAGGCGGCTCGGCGATGGTGATGGGAGGGCACATCGATATCTTCTCCACCGGATTGTCGGAGGTTCGCGGTCTGATCGAAAGTGGCGATCTCCGCGCTCTGGCGCAGTCCGCCCCACACCGCGTAGGAGAGGGGATCGTGGGAGCGATTCCCACCGCGATGGAACAGGGAATCGACGCCACCTTTGTGAACTGGCGCGGTTTGTTTGGTCCCCCGGCGATGCCGGAGTACGCGGTCCAGTTCTGGCGCGAAACGCTGGCCTCGATGGTCGAAACCCCCGAGTGGGAAGAAGCGCGCCGGACCAACGGCTGGGATGACGCGTACATGGACGGCCCCGAGTTCAATGAGTTTCTATCGCAGGTCGACCAGGAATACCGCGGTATTCTGAGCGAAATCGGGATGTTGGCGAACTGACGCATCACTCTACCTTTCGACTTTCGTGATTGGGGAGCGGTATCGACGTACGATACCGCTCCTTTGTAGGAGAACCGTGTATGACTATCACGATGATATCGGGCGTCATGGCGCTGGGTATCGGAATCACCTTTACCATAATGGCGTTTCGCCTGCCGGATGCGAGCATCGGCATTCCCTTTGCCCCCCGAGTCTTTCCCGCGGGGTTGGGCATTCTCATGACGACTTTGGCGATCTTGCAAATCGCCAAAGAGACGATCCGTATCGGACAAACCGAAGGATCGACGACTCGCGATCGCGATCCGTACATGCGAAAGATCCTCCTTTCGTGCGTATTCGCGTTTGTATATGCGATGCTTTTTGAACGGATCGGGTATGTGCTCTCGACCATTTTCTTTTTGGAAACAGAATTATGGCTCTTTAACGGCCGCGAGAATTGGAAAACGAACACACTCGTTGCGGTGATCTTCAGCGTTGCGGTGTACGTGCTGTTTTCACAGGCCCTGGGTGTGTACCTTCCCCGCACGCCCGGTATCTGGATATAGGAGGTCGCGATGGAAACGCTCACTTTTTTGTTTGAAGGGCTCAGTATCGCGATCCAACCGTTGAATCTTATGTGGGTTACGATCGGGGGAATCCTCGGGACGCTCATCGGTATGCTGCCCGGTCTGGGGCCGGCAACCGGTGTCGCGGTACTTCTGCCCATGACGTTTGTGCTCGGCCCGCAAGCATCGCTGATCACGATGGCCGGTGTGTACTACGGAGCGATGTACGGCGGTTCCCGCTCCTCGATCCTCATAAACACACCCGGCGCCGGCGCGGCGGTGGCGGCCACGTTCGATGGGTACCCGATGACGCTCAAAGGGCGCGCGGAGGCGGCTTTGGCGATCTCCGCCATCGCGTCGTTCATCGGTGGTATCATCGCTACGATTATCATGATAGCCGTCGCGCTTCCGGTGGCGCGGTTTGCACTGCACTTCGGTCCGGCGGAATACTTCATGCTCTTTGTATTCGCTCTGTCCGCTACCGCCTCGATGAGCAAGGGCGATACGATCAAGGGCTTCATCGCCACCGTTCTGGGACTCATGATCTCATCGATCGGCATCGACGGGCAGTCGGGGGTCAAGCGCTTTACCTTCGGCGTGCTGGAGTTGGAAGCGGGGATCGACTTTCTCGTCGTCATCATCGCGGTGTACGCCCTCGGCGAGGTGTTCAAGAGCTTTCGGGGCATCGCCGAGGGGACCAAAAAGGCACAGACCAAATTCGGTCGGATCTGGATCACCCGCGAAGATTGGCGCCGGTCGATGTGGCCGATCCTGCGTTCGGCGCCGTTCGGATTCTTCATCGGCGCGCTCCCCGGAGCGGGCGGCACGATGGCGGCGCTCCTCTCGTACAGCAACGAGCGGCAACTCTCCAAACACCCGGAGGAGTTCGGCGAAGGGGCGATCGAGGGTGTCGCCGCACCGGAGTCCGCGAACAACGCCGCATCGGTCGGTGCGATGATCCCGATGCTTACCCTCGGTATTCCCGGCTCCGGGACCACCGCCGTGATGATGGGGGCGCTCCTCATGCTCGGCCTGCAACCGGGTCCGATGCTCTTTCAGCAACAATCGACGATCGTGTGGACGCTCATCGCCAGTATGTTCTTCGGAAATATCATCTTGGCGTTCGTAAACATCCCGATGGCGGGTGCCTTGGTCCGCGTATTGGCGGTCCCTCCGAAGATCCTCTACCCGATCGTGATGGGTTTGGCGTTCGTCGGTACCTTCGCGATCAGCTATAGCCTCGTCGATTTCTACCTTTTGATCATCTTCGGGATCGTCGGTTTTTTCATGGCAAAGGCGCAGATACCGACCACACCGTTGATACTCGCCGTTATCGTCGGTAACAGCATGGAGCAGTCCTTTCGACGCGCGTATACGATCGCCGACGGCGACCTCGGTATCTTCTTCGGTTCGCCTTTGGCGATCACGTTGTTTGTCCTGACCGCTCTGTCGATCTTCGGACCGATGGTAGCCAATGCCGTTCGTGCACGACGCGCGGTCCAAGCCGCGTAAGGCCTATTCGATTCTGCCCGATGAGTGCCGGAAATCGTCCCCGAATCCGGTACTCGTCGGTGCCCTGGCACGTCGTGCGATGGTCGCGGAGTTGTCCGCGACCCCGAAACCGGGTCTGGTAGACCGGCACGACCCCGGCTCTCACGACGATATGGACGTCGATACGCTCACCGTGAGTATCGACGTCATCCACCCCTTTCTCGTTCGCGTCGCCGAATACGCCGGCGGCGCCGAGGCGAACCTAGGGACGCTGACGGAGGCGCGCCGCATCGGATTGGAGGCGGAACGCGCGATGTTTGCCGCGACCGGGGGCGTCAACACGCACAAGGGACAGATATTCGTCCTGACGGTGCTGCTTACCGGCGCCGTGTGTCGCTCTCCGTTCCCGTCCCTCGGAACGCTCTCGGACGTACCCTCCTTGGATCGGTGGCGCGCGGCGATCCGTCGTCTCACCTTCGGCATCGTCGAGCGGGAGCTCTCCGGCCTGTGCGATCAAAGGAGCGGTTTGTCCCACGGTGAACGGTTGTATCTGGCGCATCGCGTTACCGGCATCCGCGGCGAGGCGCAGGCGGGGTTTCCCGCGATCTTCGAGATCGGCTTGCCTGCGTATCGCCTCGCGCTCGCGGCCGGTTCCGCGCCGAACGACGCGGCGGTTCACGCACTGCTGCAGATCATGACGACGGCGGAGGATACCACCGTCATCCATCGCGGAGGCATCGAAGCGCTACAGTACGTCCGGGCAAGTGCACAGGAGGCGCTTTCACTCGGCGACGTTTCCACCGGCCTGGGACGCGCATATATCCGCCGGATGAACGAGACGTTTATCGCGCGTTCCATCAGCCCCGGTGGGAGTGCCGACCTTTTGGCCGGCACGATCTTTGCCCATTCGATCGAGGCGTTCGGTGCGTAACGGGGCGCAGCCGCAATCGGCGATCCTTGCCGCGCGCAGCGCCCGCGCCGATCGTACGCGTCGTTTTACGGAGCGCTTTCACCTCCCGACGATCCTCCTGACGATCAACGTCCCGGGGCCGGACAAGAACGAACCGTGGGTACGCGTCGCGATGAGGTGGGGAGAGGAGGCGATTCGTACGAAGCTTGCGGTGCACGGATGCATCGTGCAAGCGGCGGAGGCGCGGCGATCGGCGGCCGGACCGGAATGGCGCACGGCCGTTGCGGGACGTATCATCGAGGGTACGAACCTCAAACGCCTCATGATCGCCGTCGAGGAGACGGAGCCGCTGGGCCGCCTCTTTGATATCGATGTATTCGACGGAGACGGATCAGCGGTCGGCCGTTCCACACTTGGGTTGCCGCCGCGCCGATGCCTGGTGTGCAACCGTCCAGCCCACGAGTGCGCACGCAGCGCGAATCACTCCCCGGCCGAATTGCGGGCACGGATCAACGCCTTGGTGCGAGATGCAGACCATGAATATAGTCAAGGCCGATCGGGAAAAAGTCGAACGCAGGGAGGCCGGGCTATCGATAGCAATCCGCTCGGGGCCTTCGTCATATGAAAAAACCTCAACTGAAACATTCCCATCGTCAAGCGAAGGGCCGCCGAAAAGACGACAGAGGACGCCCCGTGCGGTACAATTACACCATGCAGCCTACCCGGATCAGTGACCTCCGCGTCGAGAAAACGAGCACGATTCTCCGCCTCTTTCTCGGCGGCGGCGTGTTGACCAGGAAGGAGATCGAGTCGCGTACCGGGATCAGCTACGGTACGATCTCGATCATCCTTCGCCGGATGCTGTCGATGGGCGTCCTGGAACGACCCGGAAAGGTATCCTCAAATGGCGGGCGGCGTGCCGATGCGTACAGAATCGTGGCGGACAGGGCGGTGTTCGCCCAGGTATCGGTGACTTCGTACGGGTTTATCTGGAGCGTTCGCGATCTTCACGGCACGGTGAGGGCTCACGGATCCCTTCCCGACGATCAAGACCGCCCAATCGACGAGATCTTCCTGGACACCGTCGCCGGCGTCATGGAGTGTGGCGCTGATTTGGACGCACGGTGCGATGGCATATCGCTCGGCGTAATCGTTCCGGGACACTACCGCGAATCGTCGGATACCATAGTCAAACCGTCGCGGCCTCGTGTCGCGGAGCTGCATATCCGTGAGTCGCTACGCGGCCGGTTCGAAGGCGAGGTTCTCGTGGAGTCCGACGTGAACGCGGCGGCGTTCGTCGGCATTTCGACCGATGGTGATACGGCGACCAAGCGGGAAACCACGCTGTTCATCGTTGTCACCGCCGACGGTATCGGCGCCTCGATCATCCTCGACGGTTCAATCTACTACGGGGCCGCCGGCCACGCCGGTGAGATTCACATGGTCCCCGTCAACGTTGACGGGAACACGATCCTGCTCGGCGATGTCGTCGACAGTGCCGCCGTAGCCGCGCGGCTGGCGGATGTGGAAGGTATGACGTCGCCGCCCGATTTTCTTTCGCTTCGTTCGCTCATCAACGACGCAGACGAGCGCGTCGAACGGATCTACCCCCTCATCGTCGACGCCTTTGCGCAGGCGCTCTACATACTCGACAGTATCCTGGACCCTGACCGGATCGTGCTTGCCGGTCCCTACTGCGGATTCGGTCCCCGCTGGTCGCGCGACGTGGGAAGCCGGCTGCGGGAGATCTCCGAACCGCACCTCATGGACGAAGTCATCATAGACCAGGCGCCCAATTCGCTCGACCTGGACCTGGTCGGTATGTGGCGGCAGCAGGCGTTCCGATGGCTTTCTACCCTCGAAGGACAGGCGGGTATCCCCTAACACTGCCCACTTATTTTCTTCATTATTGTAATACTTGACATTAGTACTTTTCACCGCTACCGTTGAATAGTGTTTGAACGTACTGTGCCGGATCTCACCAAGGCGTACCGGATTCTCTGTGTCCAACCGCATCCGGACGATACGGATATCGCCTTCGGCGCCACCGTTGCGCTGCTCGCCGGCCGGGGTGTAGAGGTATTCTACGTTTCGGTGACGGACGACGCGGCCGGCCTATCGGGAGAGGACGCGGCGCTCCCGTACGAGGAGCGCGTTGAACTCAGGCGCCGCGAACAGCGCGCAGCAGCTCGCCGGTTAGGTGTCACCGATGTGATCGAACTGGGCTTCCCCGACGCCGGAAACTGGAGCGCCTACGACGCACGCAACGCCATCATCGACGTGATCCGCTCGGTTCGCCCCGACACGCTGCTCACGATCGACCCGTGGATGAAGTACGAGGCGCACGGGGACCACCGCCGGACGGGTTTAGCCGCGGCGGAGGCGGCGATCCTCCACGATTTTCCGGCGATCGGCGACCGGGCAGCACCGGTCGACACACCGCAGCACACAAACAAACTCGAACGCGTCGGATTCTTCTTCACGGACAACCCGAATCTCGTACTCGACGCCGAAGCAGGGATGGAGAGAAAGCACCTGGCCCTGGCGGATCACGCATCACAGTGGGATGAGTCCACCTACCGGGAACTCGTCGAATACGATCGATGGCGATGCGAACGATACGGGCAGAGCATCGGCGCGCGGTACGCCGAAGCGCTGCTCTTGGTGCCGGTCGCCTGGCTGCACATCTTTCCCGATCTCGTGACAATCTCAAGGAGTCAACCATGAAACTCGCCTGCAACGGCGGACCTGCGATCCGAACGCCGGACAAAGCCGCAACCTGGCCCATTTGGGGCGATGCCGAGCGAAAATATCTGAACGATGTGCTCGAAAGCGGCGTGTGGTCATACAACGGTCCCTTTGAAAAACGCATGCTCGGAGCGTGGAAGGCGTACGTCGGGACGGAACACGCCCTGGCCGTGGCCAACGGCACCGTTTCGCTTCAGCTTGCACTGGAAGCGCTCGACATCGGGTGGGGAGACGAGGTGATTCTGCCCGGAGTCACCTGGCAAGCTACGGCGGCTTGCGTCCTGGACGTCAACGCCGTTCCCGTCCTCGTTGACGTGGAACCGGACACGTGGTGCATCGACCCGGCGAAGGTAGAGGCGGCGATCACCGATAAAACAAAGGCGATAATCGTGGTCCACCTCTACGGCAACATGCCGGACATGGATCGAATATCGGCGATTGCGCGGGATCGATCGATCCCCGTAATCGAAGACTGCGCCCACCAGCACGGAGCCGAGTGGCGGGGGAAACGGGCAGGCAACCTCGGGACTGTAGGAAGTTTCAGTCTACAACTCTCAAAAGTTCTCACCGCCGGCGAAGGGGGATTGCTCACCACGAACGACGCCGACCTGTGGACGCGACTCGACGCGCTGCGCAACTGCGGAAGGCGTCCGGTGGTAGACGATCCGGACGAAACGAAGGGTGCCGGGGCGTACAAGACTGAGGGCGACCTCGTCCAGTCGGGAAATTACCGGATCACCGAGTTTCAGGCGGCCGTCGTCTTAGGCGCGCTCGATCGCATCGACGACCAGATCGTACTCCGGGAACGGAACGGGCGCGCCATGGACCGCGTCCTGGACGGCGTGGGCGGCCTTGAACCGATGAAGCGGGATGAGCGGCAGACGCGGCGTTCCTACTTCAACTACGCGTTTCGCTTCGACGGCGATACGTTTGCCGGCGGCGGCGTATCGATCGACCGCTTTCGCACCGCACTCTCCGCCGAACTGGGTGTTGAGTTTGACCCGTGCTACGAACCGCTCAACGACTGCACGCTCTATCGCCCCCTCACCAAGCAGCGGTATCGCATCAGCGATGAACACGTTCGTGCGATCGACCCGTCTCGTTTCTCTCTCCCCGTGAGCGAGCGGACGTACGCACAGACGTCCGTGACGACGCACCACAGCTTCCTCATGGGGGATGAGTCGAGCGTGGAGGATTTTTCGGCGGCGATCGAGAAGATCGCGGCGAACGCCGACGAACTCCGCTAACCGCGGGAGGCCACCACGGACGAGGAACGGCGCGATCACGCGGTGTGGTGCGCCTCGTGCCGGCCGGAGGCGATGACCAGCACTATAGATACAACGCTGCCCGCGGCCCCGAGCGTATAGAGGAAGGCGCCGCCCAAGCGCTCGAAGAGGTAGCCGGAAACGGGAAACGCCACCAGCTGTACCACGTGGGGAACGGAGACGGTAATCACCGCCAGTGCGGTGCCGATCGGACCGGTAACCCACCGTTCCGTGAGCATCCCGACGGTGCCTACCAGGACAAAGGCAAACTGGACGCCGCCAAGTACCTTTGACGCGATGACAACAGGGGCCACCGGGTACAGACGAACAAGGACCATTCGAACCAGGAACGCTACCATACCGGCGACGATCACGCGTCGCGGCGAAAAACGCTGTCCCAGGTGACTCGCAACCGGCATCGCGGCGAGTTCAACGATAGCCGGAATGGCCGAGGCAAACCCGATCATCGCCATGCGAACTCCGAAGCGATCGAGATAAAGCGGTTCGAACCGGAAGATCGATCGCGACACAAACTGGTGTACGACGAGTGCCGCAACAAGGAGCCGGAGCTCAACGTCGCCCAGCACGGCGATCAGCGTATCGCGGCCAAAGCGGTGCGACCGAGGCGCACTCCGGGAGGCGGCTGCGGAACGCACCGTGAGAAACGCCGGTATCAGCAGGAGTGTGTATCCAACAAAGAGGACGCGGATGTCGAAACGATCGGCAAACATCCCGGCGAGGGGTGTTACGCAAATCCAGCCAAGCGAACCGAATACGCGGATCGAACCATAGGTAACGCCACTCTCTTCCCGCTCGACCATCACCGCGAGGCGGTCGGAGAGGGGTTGCAGTCCCGCATCCACAGCCGCTATCAACGTCGTTACGACGACGACCAGCCACATGGGAACGGGCAATGCCAGGACGATGCCCAGAGCTGCTAACGCTGCGATCGCAGAGCGGATAAGCCGTACCGGCGAAACGACACCGTCCGATACGGCTCCCCACACGGGCGCGAGGGAGAGCGCCGACAGGCTGTGTACTGCCAGCAAAACACCAATGGCGGAGGGACGCAGGCCGTTGCGTTCCAGGAAGAGTGAAAGGAAGGGGAGGAGAACGCCGCCGGCGGCGTAGTACGCGGCGAAGAAGATGTTGATCGACGCTCTGCGATTCACGAGGGACGAATCCGCGACACGATCTAGTTTTTGACGGCGCCCGCCGTTATGCCGCGTTGAATCTGACTCTGAAAGACGAGATAGATGAAGAACATCGGCGTCACGATCATCGTGAGCGCCGCCAGCGTGAGTGCGTAGTTGGCCGAGTACTTGGTGGAAAATACGTAGAGGCTCGTGGTGAGGGGGCGTTTGGCAGCCGTCTGCACCATGACGAAAGGGATCATAAACTCGTTCCACACGTTGATGACGGTGAACGTGATGATGGTGACGACGATCGGCGCAGCCAGCGGCAGGATAATGAGGCGATAGATGGCGAACGTCCCGGCCCCTTCGAGATGCGCCGATTCCTCCAGGCTCGACGGAAGGGAGTCGAAGTAGTTCTTTGCCAGCAGGACCGCCAGCGGAAGGGCGACGGCGGATGTGGGTAGTATCACCGACCAGATCGTATTCAACAGGCCCACCTGCCTGAACATGATGAACATGCCGACAAGGAAGCTCTGGACCGGGAGGATCAGTCCGAAGAGGAAAAACGCGTAGAGACCCTTCCGGCCGGCGAAATCGAGTCGGCTGAAACCGTACGCTGCAAGTGTCGAACAGAAGATCACGATCACGGTAGCGATTGCGGTAATCGAGATCGAGATGAGGAAGTGGCGCCCCAGGTCCGCCATCTGCCACGCCGTGACGTAGTTGGCGAAACTGATCCTTTCGGGCAGCCCCAACGGATCCAGCAGCAGCTCACCGTTACTCCGCATGCTCGAACTGTACATCCAGGCGACCGGAACGAGATAGACCAGCAACACGGCAATCATGACCGCGCGGCTCAAAACGCGCCACGCGATATCGAGGATCCGCCTAATATTCATCGATCCGCCCCACCACATACCTGTTGACAAGCGCGGTGATGCCCATGATTCCCAGAACCACAAGCGTCAATACCATCGAAAGAGCGGACCCGTACCCGATGTCGGTGTTTTCGAAGAAGGTTCGTATAAGGTAAGTCGGCAGGACGATGCCCGATTGGAGCGGGTCTCGCCGGAGCAGTATCTGGAAGAGGTCGAACCCTTTGAAACCACCGGTGACGATCACCAGGAGAACGAGCATGATCATGTTCTTGATGAGCGGAATTTCGATCCGGAAGAAGATCGCCAATTCTCCCGCTCCATCGATACGCGCCGCCTCGATAATCGTCGACGGGATACGCGTCATGCTCGCGTAAAAGATCGTCATGAAGTACCCGGCGAATATCCAGCCCGAAACCACGGACACGGCGTACATCGTGAACGGAGGACCAAGCCAGACGACCGGCTCGAATCCGACGATCTCCAGCAGCGAGTTGAGTAAACCCGCCGACGTTGCGTAGATCCGCCTCCAGAGGGTACCGATCACGATAGAGGGAAGAATCACAGGCGCGAAAAAGATCGCCCGGAAGACCATCGAACGCGTCATCCGGTGCGCGACGGCGGCAAGAACCAGACCGACAAACCCTTCGAGAACGATCGTTGCGGCGATGTAGACGAGATTGTTGGCGAACGCCTTAGCGAGCACCGGATCAGAGCCAATCCGCTGGTAGTGTTTTATCGTGCCGAAAGAGAGAACCTGGAACCGCTGCCACTCGGTGAAGCTGAAAACGATTGAAAGGACAATCGGAAAAACAACCATGGTGGCGTACACCAGCAGCGCCGGTGCCACAAACAACACGTTTCGATTGGAGCGACGATTCAACGGTACGCCGGTGCACGCCTTGGTTACGACAGAATCAACGATTCTTACTGGCCGCGCAGGTGCTGAATCTTGGCTTCCGCCTCGGCGAGCGCAACCGCCGGCGTAGCCTCGTTTTCGAAGACCCGTGCAATCGCCTCGTACAAAGCAAACGCCATTTCGAGATTGTACCCCGTATCGGGGGGAGCAACGATCGACCCGGCAGAGGCGAGATCCTCAACCATCTTGGCCACAATTGCGCTGTCAATCGCGTTGGCCGATTCGTTGACGACCATTCCGCCGCCCTCACGGGAATGGCGCTCCTGGAATTGCCGGTTGAACATGACCCGTACCAGGTCGTAGACGAGGTCGAGATGTTCCGTTTCCGCGTTCACCACATACCCGGTGTTTAGGCCCAGGATCGACGTCTGATCACCCTTGCCGCCGGCAACCGCAGGAACCATAAAGTAGTCGTGACCCGTATCGTCGAAATCGTAGCCGATGTACTCGACTTCGCTGGGATACCAGCTCCCGAGCGGGTACATCACGGCGGATCCGTCAAACATGCGCACAAAGCTCTCTTCGTAGCCGAGGGTGTTCATGTCGGCGTTGACGTAGCCCTTTTCGCCCATCTCGTAGGCGAGCTCCAGCGCTTTCACAAAATCGGGATCGTCGAGACTGTACCCCGCTTCCAGTCCCATGATGGCCGCTGCCTTCTCATTACCCGCAACGCGATAGATAAAAAGGCCGGCAAAGTTCCCGGCGACCCACGCATCAGCGTTGCCCATGACAATCGGGGTTCGACCGGACTGCTTGATCGCCTCACACACGTCCATGAACTCCGCCCAGGTGGTTGGAACCGACAGGCCGAGTTCAGCAAAAACGGCAGCGTCGTACCACATCTGGATCGTGATGTCCTGGTTCAACGGGATGCCGTATACGCCGTTGTCAAACTCGAATCCACTCCAGCTAGATACGGCGAAATCCCCGCGGAACTCGTCGGCCAGGTCCGAGACTTCCCTGGCGTACCCGTCAAGAGCGTGGTTGAGGACCCGATTGCCGCCCCACTCAAAAAACAGGTCCGGCGGATTGTCGCTTTCGAGGAGAGCCGGGAGTCCTGCAAACTGGTAGTCGTCGCCGGATGAGCTGTCCCATTCCACGGAAACGCCCGGATTTTGGGCTTCAAACTCGGCAACGGAATCCATAAAGACCGTCATGTTGTCCGGGCCGATCGACGAAGATCCCACGCGGAGCGTAATCGTCTCTTCCTCCGCACTACCGCCCGCATATGCCACGGAAGCAGCAAGGATCATAACCAGCAGAAACGCACATCTTTTCATAGCGCACCTCCTATTCGTTCGTTTCATGGTACGTTCGACAGATCAATATGTCAAGTATTACAATATCTTTTACTATAACTATCGCGCAAAACCTTGACCGGATATTCAGTAATTATTATAATAATTTTTACATTAAGTATGATATCAGTAACAGAGGGCTCCGTCCTGGTCGGGATCGACATTGGAAACACGAAAACAGCGTACATCGCGGCAGGCGCCGACGGAACGATTCTGTATTACGCCGTGGGTCCCGGTACAAACCACCAGGAAGTGGGCGAGTCGGAGACAATTCGCCGCGTGTCCGAAGGATACGCAACGCTCCTCTCCCGTATCGGCAGTCCGGAACCATCCATGGTCTTCCTGGGAACCGCCGGCGCGGACTCCCGGGCCGATTTTGACGCCCTCCATGATCTCTTCTCCGGTATCTTCGGGAACGTCTCCTTTGAGTTCGAAAACGACGGCCTGATAGCGTTGAAAAACGGCGTGGAAAACCATGCCGGAATCGTCGTTACCTGCGGTACCGGCAATACGAATTTCGCAGTCGACGCCGGTGGCCGGATTGAACGAATCGGAGGGCTCTCGGAGGAGCTGGGCGACAGGATGGGCGCCTACGCCATTGCAAAGGCGGCTACCTCCGCCGCGGTGAGGGCCGAGGATGGACGTGGTTATCCGTCCATCCTCCCGTCGCTCTTATCGGACACCTTTGATGTGGGCCGGGTTGCCGACATGATCAATACGAGGGTTGACGCTGAAACCGTCCGCAAGGTGATAGAAACGCTCTTCGAGGCGGCCCGCCGTGGAGACGGCCTCGCGCTCGAAATCAGCTGGGAGTTCACGAAGGAGATCATCCGAATCGTCGACAGGTTTGCGTGTACGATGTTCAAACCCGACGAGGAGTTTCGGCTGGTCCTTGCCGGCCCGGTTTACAGCGCCGGGTACGAGACGTTCCTTACGATGATCCGTCATGCAATTTCTTCCCGGTATAAGGCGGAAATCGTTATTCCGGAAACACCGCCGGTCGTGGGAGCGGTCTACCTAGCGTACGAGCGCGTGGGAATTCCTCTGACACCATCGATAGTCTCGCGCATTAAAACGACATTCGCCGGAAAGGTGGATATCGCGTGAAGATAGCGGTCATTGGTGGCGGAAGCACCTACACGCCGGAACTCGTCGACGGACTGCTCACGATCGGTAGATCCCTCGGTTGTACCGAGCTCGCGCTTGTCGACATACCGGAAAGCGCCGAAAAACTCGCAACGGTGGCCGCCTTTGCCCGGCGGATGGTGACTCGCGCCGGCTCCAGGCTGCTGATAACCGAGAACGGGGATCTGGCCCGGGGCGTTCGCGGTGCAACTGTCGTGATTAATCAGTTTCGCGTGGGAGGACTGGCGGCGCGGGCTCAGGACGAGATCATTCCCCTCGATTTCGGACTCATCGGTCAGGAGACGACCGGCGTCGGCGGCATGATGAAAGCGCTCCGGACCCTCCCCGTACTCGACACGATCGTCGCTGCCGTACAGAAACACGCGCCCGGCGCGTGGCTTATCAACTTCACCAACCCGGCGGGCATAAACACCGAGTACATCGTCAACTCCCTGGGCTACGAGCGTGCCATCGGTCTGTGCAACGTTCCGATCGAGTTCCTGCTACGCGCCGCCGAGATTCTCGAATGCGATCGAAACGACGTCTTTCTGAAGTACTACGGCCTCAATCACCTCTCCTGGGTCGAGAGGGTCTATCTCGGTGGCGAGGATCGAACCGCAGATTTTTGGCACTCCTTCACGATACAGATGAAGAACAACCCGGACGCGGGGTACGGACCGGAGTTTCTGGCGATGCTTCAACTGCTTCCAAACCCGTACCTCGAGTACTACTACAACACCCGCGACATGGTGCGTCGGGAGATCGAAGACCGGGACGGGCCGGGTACGCGGGCAGAGCAAATTCAGAAACTCGAACCGAAACTCCTCAAGCTCTACCGCGAGGCCGACCGCGACGTTGTCCCCGAAGAGCTTTCCGAGCGCGGTGGCTTTATGTATTCGACCGTTGCCGTCGAACTGATCGTAGACCTCCTCACGGATGCAGGCAGGACGCACATCGTCAACGTTCGAAATGGCTCAGCCGTTCCGAACATCCCCGCCGACTACGTCCTCGAGATCCCGGCTCGCGTGGGTGCAAACGGTGCGGAGCCGCTTGAAATCGGGCCGGCACACCCGGCCACGCTGGGTCTCATCCACTCGGTGAAGTCGTTTGAACGCCTGACAATAGCAGCTCACCGGAGCGGGGACGAGCGATACGCCAAGCAGGCGATGGTAGCCCACCCACTGGGGCCGATGGAGCGCGACCTCGAAACGTTGTGGGACAGACTCAAGGCGGCCAACAGACAATACCTGGGATTCGACGGCGCGTGAAGACCGTTGTCCGCCATTCAAACCTGAAACACTTCGGGCAATCGGACTCGACGATACGCCGTGATTTATCGTGGGCGTGGGCGGAAATAACGTCCTCGACACAGCCGGGTATGTCGGGTCTCACGGGCAGCCCGTGAGACCCGTTCCAACGATCGTGTCGATCGATTCGTTGTACGAGGTAATGAATGTATGAGTAAGGAAAATATCGGAATCGGGTTCGTCGGTGCCGGGTACATCGCACATGCGCACGCGCGCGCACTTGCTGCCGTTCCGGGTGCTCGGATATGCGCCGTCTGCAACCCCGGCGAAGAAAAACGACTCGCCTTCGCACGTACGTTCGGGATAGCCCGCGCGTACGCATCTATCGCCGAGGTCTTGGCCGACCCCACCGTCGACGCGGTTGTCATTTCGACGCCAAACGCGCTGCACGCCGAGCAGACGATTGCCGCCCTTGCCGCGGGAAAGCACGTTTTTGTGGAAAAACCGATGGCGTGTACGGTAGCCGACGCAGAAGCGATGGTAGGGGCCGCCCAAATACGGAACCGGGCGCTCATGGTGGGTCACATGTGGCGCTTCGATCGCGAAGCTCGCTTCATCGCGGAGTCGGTTGAGACCGGGGCGATCGGCCGCATCTTTCGCACGACATCGTACGGCATCCACGCCGACTGGGGACCGGACGGTTGGTTCACCAACCGTGATCTGGCGTGCGGCGGCGCAATCGCCGACATGGGCATTCATGCTATCGACACGACACGGTTCCTGATCGGTGATCCAGACCCGGTCCGCGTCTACGCTCACGTTGGAACTCATACGGGTCGCGTTTCGGAAGTCGACGATACGGGCATCATCTTTGTCGAGTGGAAGAACGGCGTTGTGTCCACAATCGAAGCGGGCTGGTGGCACCCCCACATGGATGGCCCCGAAGCGGCGACACGCCTCTACGGCGACGGTGGGTACGCCAGCCTCTTCCCCACCTTCGTTCGAGGCGGCACCCCGGAAGAGCGAACGGAAGAGCGGCCCGATTTCCCAACGCGCCAGGAACACTGCGACCAGCACATGTACACGGCGCAGATGCAGGAGTTTGCAGCAGCAATTCGCGACGGTAGGTCACCCCGACCCGGCGGTGCGGAAGGTCTCATGAACACACGCATTGTCGCGGCCACGTACACGGCGGCGCAGGAACATCGCGTAGTCGAGCTGTAGATAGGCTTCCCGCATCTGCGGTGCTGGATTTGGCGACGAGCTTCGAACCTTCGGATCTCAGCCAACTGCACCGTTCTTCGCCACTACGTAGCTCCGGTATGCAGCTGGTACGTGACGGGATTGTTCCTCGGGGCTGCGGCCCTGCGGTACGACCCTGATGTCGTCGTCCAACGGAACTTTGTTTCCGCTC
>JANQHT010000107.1 GCA_028282545.1 Spirochaetales bacterium | reverse complement strand
TGAGCGGGGACGGAGCATCGTCGGTCTATCGTTCGACCGTTCCGGTGGATTCGGCTTGACGCAACTGGTCGGCGTACAACCGGGATATCGCTACCGGTTCTATGCGTGGACAAGGTAGTCCTGCAGCACCAGCAGTGCCGCGCCGAGAACGTGTCCCATCGGATCGAAGGGAACGTAGCGGACCGAAAAATTGACGTTCGGCAGGATCGCGTTTCGTATTGCGTCGGAAATCGGATCGACGATCGCGTCGCCGTCCGGGCCGAAATGCGCGCTCACCACGACTGAACTGATGTCCAGTACCGTGATCGCGCCGGCGAGAACGGTGCCCAGGTAGGAGCCGGCGGTGGTCACGATTCGTCGTGCTGCGTGGTTGTCGGCCTTTACGAGTCGAAACAGCTCTTCGAGGTCGGCGAGTACGTCGCCCGCTTCACCGGGTGAGGTTGCTCCGCGCACGGTGGTCCGGTACTGCTCGGCGAGGTAGTGCTGATTGACGACCGTCTCGAGGCACCCCGTGTTTCCGCACCGGCAGAGCGTGCCGCCTTCCGCCACCCGCATATGTCCGATTTCGCCGGCAAGGCCATGCGTGCCGCGGCACAACTGACCGGACTGGAAGATGCTCAATGCCACGCCGGTCCGGATCCATGCAAGCATGAAGTCGGCGGATCCGAAGGTCGCGTTGGTCCACTTCTCGTACAGAGCGTACACCTTGCTGTTGACGTCGACGACGACCCGCGCAGCGAACACCCGTTCCAGGTGCGATGCGATGCGTTTCGCGCGCTCGACATTGTCCCGTTCGTGGTTGGTCGGAAAGACGATCCCGAGGATTCCGATACCGATGCCGGCTAACGACGATGCTTCGACCGAGTGTTTCGACATGAACGCGCGGAGAGATTCTACGAGAAAATCCTCGGTCGCTTGGTGGTGGGCACGTCGCGGCGTAGGATAGCGCTCCTCCAGAATCACATCGTCCTTGAGGTTGGTGAGGACGATGTGGGTTGTGTGGAGCTCGACGTCGACGCCGATTGCGCGGGGGCCCGATTCCGCAATCCGATAGAGGCTCGCGTACTTGCCGCGAACTCCGGGGGATTTGTCCTGGCGTCCACCCTGCTCAACGAGTCCTTCTTGGACGAGTTCATCCACCGCCTTCACGACCGTAGACCATCCCATTTGCCCGTGTTCGGCAAGCGTGCCTTTCGTGGATGCCCCGTGCCTGCGGAGCAGCGTGAGGACGCGGCGCTTGCTTTCGGGTAGTTGCGGTTGGCGGGCCAATCCAGTCATCGTGGTTTGCGCGGAGTCTACCACGCGGTGTAGCCGCCGTCCAACATCAGGTTGTGGCCGGTAACGTATGACGCGGCGTCGGACGCGAGGAAAAGCGCGGCCCGGGCAAACTCCTTGGGTTCTCCATATCTCGCCATGGGGATCATGTCGATGTGCATCTCATACACGCCGGGAATGTTGCGGGAAGCCGCCATCATCTCGGTGTTCATGTACGCCGGACTGATCGCGTTGACCCGAACACCGAACTCGGCCCACTCCGTCGCGAGTACCCGCGTCAAACTGATGACCCCCGCCTTTGACGCACAGTAGGCGCCGTGTCCCCTCATTCGTTTGTTCGCGACGACACCGCTGATCGATCCGACGTTGACGATGGAACCTGAGCGCTGTTCAACCATATGGGCGCCGATCCGTTGATTGACGAGAAAGGTCCCCTTGAGGTTTACGTCGATGATCCGGTCCCAGACCTCCTCGGCGAGATCTTGCATCGGAAGCCACCCGTCCGTCCCCTTCTGCGCGGGCAGTCGGGCGATCCCCGCGCAGTGGACGAGTACCTCAAGCGCGCCGTACTCAGACAGCACCCCGGCGACGAGCGAGTCCACCGCGGCGCCCGAGGTCACATCGGTAGCGACGCCGATCGCGGCGCCGCCCTCGGCCACGATGGCCTCCGCGACGGCCTGCGCCGGCTCGGCGAACAGGTCGGCAACGACAACGCGCGCCCCTGCGGCGGCAAACGCACGGGCCGTTGCCGCTCCGAGCCCTCGCCCGGCGCCGGTCACGAGACACACTTTGTCGAGCTGGGGCGTTTGACGCCGGTCCGATTCAGCCACGCTGCCCCTCCATATCGTCCATTAGGTGACACGCCGCGAGGTGGGTGCCTCCTGGCCCGGGCACGGGTTGAAGTTTCGGCGTCTCTTCCTCACAGCGGCGTCCGATCTTGACCGGGCAGCGTGTATGGAACGGACACCCACTCGGCGGGTTGAGCGGCGACGGAACTTCTCCATCCAAGACGATTTCGCGCGATTCGGTCGCCGGACGCGCCGGTAGCGCCGCCGAGAACAGCGCCTGCGTGTAAGGGTGGGCCGGCCCTTCGAAGACCGTGTCGGTGTCCCCGATCTCGACGATCCTGCCCAGATACATCACGGCGGTCCGGTCGGCCATGTATCGCGTAGTTCCCAGGTCGTGCGCCACCAGCAGGTACGTGACAGAAAGACGTTGCTGGATATCCTTGAGGAGGTTCATGATCTGCGACCGGATCGAGACGTCCAGCGCCGACACCGGTTCGTCGAGAATCAGGACGCGTGGCTGCGAAATGAGCGCGCTCGCGATCGCGATTCGCTGCCGCTGCCCGCCGCTGAACTCGTGGGGAAAGTTGCGCATGTGGTCCGGGGTCAGGCCCACCCCAGTCAGCACCTCCGCCACACGGTCGGTCACCGCGGAGCGCGAGAGTCGGTTATTGGCCACCAGCGGTTCCGCGACGAGGTCACGCACGCGCATACGCGGGTTGAGCGACGCCCACGGATCCTGGAACACCGCCTGGACCCGGCGGCGAAACTCGGCCCGTTCTCCCCGGGGGAGGTCGTGAATGTCCGCCCCATCCAGATACACCGAGCCGGCCGTCGGCGTCTCCAGGCGAAGCAGCAAGCGGGCGGTGGTCGTCTTGCCGCACCCCGACTCCCCAACGAGCGCGAGCGTCGTGCCGCGACGGATCGCGAAGTCGACGCCGTCGACCGCCTTCACCACCTTCTTTTTGCCGGTCGGTGCGCCGCGGCCCACGTCGAAGTGCTTCGACAGCCGGCGGGCCTCGATGAGCGGCTGTGCGTTCACGATTCGCCTTCCAACAGCCGACACGCTGCCGCGTGTTCAGCCTCGGCGTCGCCATCGCCGGCGGACTGTGTCGCAAACATCGGCGGATAGTCCGCGCGGCATCGGTCCATGACGAAGGGACAGCGCGGCGCGAACCGACATCCTTTCGGAAGGTCCCAGGGAACCGGCGGTTGGCCCTCGATCGATTCAAGACGCTCCACTTTGGTGTCGGGCGACGGTACCGATGCGATGAGCGCCTGCGTGTAGGGGTGGGAAGGAGTGGCGAAGATGCTGTGGACGGGTCCGTACTCGACGATCCGTCCGGCGTACATCACGGCGACACGGTCGCACATCTTGGCGACGATCCCGAAGTCGTGGGTAATGAAAATGATCGACGTCCCGGTCTGTTGCTGGATGGAGCGGAGTAGCCGCAGGTACTGCGCCTGAATCGTGACGTCGAGCGAGGTGGTCGGCTCATCGGCGATGAGCACGCGCGGTCGCCGGGCAACTGCGATCGCGCCGACGACTCGTTGCTTCATCCCGCCGCTCATCTCGTGCGGGAAGTTGGAGACGCGGTTTTCCGGATCGGCAACCTGTACTTCGCGGAGCGCAGCGATGGCGCGCTCCCTCATGCGCCCTCGTGGTTGCTTGCCTTGAAGCTGGAACGTCTCGGCAATCTGGTCGCCGACGGTGAACACGGGATTCAGGGAACTCTGGGGATCCTGGAGAATCATGGCTATCTGCTCGCCGCGAATCGCCCGCATTTCGGCTTCGCTCTTCTCGAGTATTTCCTCGCCGTCCAGTCGAACGCTACCGCCCACGATCCGTGCCGCGGGACGGGGAATCAGGCGAACCAGGCTCAGCGCGGTCATCGACTTGCCGCTCCCCGATTCGCCGACGATGCCGAGCGTCTCGCCGCTGCGAAGGTCGAAACTCACGCCGTCAACGGCGCGGACGAGGCCGCGCTTCGTGTACAGGTGCGTCTGCAGATTCTCCACGGCGAGGACCACATCTGAATCGCTATGTGTCATCACAGTTGCCTCAGCTTCGGATCCAGCCGATCGCGTAGCCAGTCACCGAGGACGTTCAGCGCGAGGACTACCAACATAATCGAGAGTCCGGGAAAGAACGCGATCCACCAGGCCCTCACGATCAGGGTGCGGCCGTCGGCGACCATGAGGCCCCACGCCGGGAACGGTCGTGGCAGGCCCAGGCCGAGGAAGCTCAATGTGGCCTCCATGATTATGACAACCGCAACTTGGAGCGTCGCGAGCACGATGAGCGTGTTCACGATGTTGGGGAAAATATGCCGGATCAGGATTCGCAGGTGCGATGCGCCGGCAACTCGCGCCCGGTCGATGAATACGCGCTCCCGAATGGTCAGCACCTCGCCACGGATCTGGCGCGCGTAGTACGCCCACAGGACCAGCACGATGACGATGATGATCGACTGGAAGCTCGAGCCGAGTGAAAGCGCCAGGACGAGACCGAGCAGGATGAGCGGGATACTCATCGTCACCTCCACGAGCCGCATGATGATCGCATCGACCGCACCGCCGAAATACCCGGCAATCATTCCGAGCGTGGTTCCCACCAGCCCGCCGAGGAATATCCCGGTCAGGGAGACCGAGAGCGAGACCGAGGCGCCGTGGATGATTCGACTGAGGATGTCGCGTCCGAGTTGGTCCGTGCCGAGCGGGTACTCCCACGTTCCGCCGAAGAACACCGGCGGGCGCAGGCGGTCTGCAAATACGCCCTGGAGCGGGTCGTGGGGTGCCATCAGGTCCGGCACGAGCGAGGGGAGCACCAAGAAAAAGAAGAGGATCGCGATCGAGACAAAGGGTGCGCGTCCCGACCGTCCCCGTGGGCGGACATCGCGACTACTGGAGCCTGATTCGCGGATCGATGACGGCATAGAGGATATCCACCAGAAAATTCGCGACGACGAAGATCGCGGCAAAGATGATGAGAACGGCGTTTACGACGGGAAGGTCGCGCCCGAGCACAGCCTCCATCACGAGCGTGCCGGTCCCGGGCCAGCCGAACACAACTTCAACAACAACGGTTCGCGTGATGACCGCGCCGAGGATGATTCCAAGATAGGTGAGCGGAACGATCAGGGCATTCCGCAGCGCATGCTTCCAGATGACCGAGCGCTCGCTTACGCCTTTCATCCGGGCGAGCTTGATGTACTCGCTGTCGAGGACGTCCAGCATCGCCGAACGCGTGAGCCGCATGATAGCGGCCACCTGGTACCACCCGAGTGCGATAGCCGGCATTACGATGTGACGCCACGATCCGGCCCCCGCCACAGGAAGCCATCCGAGGCCGACGCCGAGGAACCAGATCAGCATGATGCCGAGCCAGAACGGTGGGAGCGATTGTCCGAGAAGCGCGATCACCTTGCCGAAGCGATCGAAATAACCATCTTTGTGCACCGCGGACAGAACTCCGATAGGGACGGCCACCACGATACTGAAGGTGAGTGCGGTCAACGCGAGTTGCAGCGTCATCGGTAGACGTTCGAAGACGATTCCCATCGCACTCTGCCCACGCCACTTGATCGATTCACCGAAGTCGCCCCTGACGGCCCGTTGGAGAAAACGAGCGTATTGGACGTGGAGCGGCTCGTCGAGACCGAGAGTCTCCGTCAGGCGCTCGGCGTCCTCGGCGGTCGCATCCGCCGGCAGCAGCGCCTCGACGGGGCTTCCCGCCACAAATGAGAGCAGGAACGCCATGATGCTCACCACGAAGAGCGTGAACAGTCCCTGGGCGGTGCGAATAAGGAAGAATCGAGTCAGCGCCGGACCTCCTTACAAAAAAACCGGACGCAACGACCGTTGCGCCCGGTAGTGTACCACCGATACAACATCACGGGACGGTACGCGTCCGGCTACTGCGCCGCCCGGATCAGGTGCCAGTGGCTGATTCCCGCGCTGGTCACACCCGGGAACGTCCAGTCGGCGACGGTCGCCGGATTGACCGCGACGATCGACTTCACCTCGAACAGCGGAACTGCGGCATAGTTGTCGAACAAGTAGTTGAACGCCTCCCGCGCAATCTGGTCGCGTTCATCGAGGTCACGAGTGCGTATCAGTTCGGCAACCATCGCGCCGATCTCGTCGCTCTCGAAACCCTCGTACGGTCCGCCGGGGTTGGTGTAGAACGCGCGCAGCCCGGTTTCGGTAGGACGTACAGGCGCGTTGCGGTTGGGGTTGAGGAAATAGGCTTCCCGCGCGCGGCCCATCGTGCCGATCGTCGCATGGTCGATCTGGCGAATCTCGGCCTGCAGGCCCACGGCGGTCAGGTACTGCTGAACCATCTCCATCTGCAGGGGTACCTCGGGCTGTCCCGGGAGCTGGGTGAGAATCAAAGGAATCGTCGGATCTGGAAAACGCTCCGGATAACCGGCCTCATCAAGCAGTTGGCGCGCGCGTTCAGGTTCATAGCCATACTGATCGGGAAAGCGCTCGATCAGAGTCGGGTCGAATCCTTCGTGGCCGATCTTCATCGCGTGAACGTGGTTGAGTTCTGCGCGTCCGTCGAACAGGACGTCGATCATCTCGTCGCGGTTGAGCGCGCGGTTGATCGCCTCGCGCACGCGGACATCCGCCCACGGCAGCTCGGGCCGGCCGGCCGGATCTCCCGATTCGAGGTACAACCCATTGAAGGCGATATCGGTCTGCATCGTCGGGCCGGTGGACTCGATCAACTCCATCCCGGAACTCACCGCCTCGGGGTGCAACTCGATCGGCACCTGCGCGATGTCGGCCTCACCGGTCTGCAACATGGCGAGACGGGTCGACGCTTCGGCGACGTAGCGAATCTCGAGTTCCTCGAAGTCGGGGGTGACTCCCGAGTAGTGGTCTTCAACTCGCTCGTAGAGGATACGTCCGGGAGAGCGCTCCACGAACCGGTAGTGGCCCGTTCCGACGAGTTGCTCGTCGTAGCCCGCAAGACCTTCGGCGTCAAACTGGGCCTTACTGTAGATATACATCGTCGTCCGGCCGCCATGGAGGAACAGGAAGTTGGGGTCCGGACTTTCGAGGTCGAATCGAACCGTGTATGGGTCTAGGGCGACTGCCGTTGCGTTCCGCAGTTGCTCGGCACCGGGTACCGCCGAATCGGGTGCGGTGTGCAGTTGGAAACTGTGCACCACGTCCGCTGACGTTACTTCGCCCCACCCGTGGTGGAACTGTACTCCCTCCTTCAGACGGAAGGTCCACTGGAGCAAGTCGTCGCTCGGCTCCCATGATTCGGCGAGGCGGGACGTGATAAACTCCCCGGTTGCGGGATTGTGGCCAACGAGCGGCTCCAGCGCCGGATTCAGCATTTCCCAGTTGAAGACGGTCCAGAATCGATGACTCTCACCGGTTGTGGGGCTCAGCGCGACGACGACTCGATTGTCCGCCGCATCCGGCTCGGCCTGCTCCGCGCCGCCACCGGCAAATAGTGTGGTCGCACACATGACGCTCAAGAGCAGCGTAAACACGTTTTTCGCCATTATTTCCTCCTCTGCGCCACGGCCGACAACGCCATACGCTGCATTCCGCGGCGAACGGAATAATATCATACATTGACATTTTACAACGACCGCGACAGGTTGTAAAGAAAAAACATGCGGGGTCGGCAGTTCGCATGGTGGAGATCAGATGACCGTGGCACGGTTCGCTTCATGGCTGCCTACGGAAGGAAGAACAAAACGCGTCTGTGCAGCGCAGCCCAGCGTTGTGTTCTTCGAACCGCGCCAAGGGTATGTGATCTCCAAAAGTGAGAATTGCTAGTGCGGGGTGAGGCCTCTACCAACGGTTGGCCCTGCGGACGACAACGATCTGGCTGTTGACGCCCTTCGCCGCCTCCGACGCAAGGAAGAGCGCCGTGCGCGCGACATCTTCCGGCGGCAGAATGACCTGGTTGCTGGTGACCGCGCCGCGGACCTTCGAGGAGTTCAGCATCTCCGATTCAATCGGACCGGGACAGATCGCGTTGATGCAGATCCCGGTATCCTTCACCTCGTCGGCCACCGAGTGCGTGAGCGCAACTACACCGGCCTTACTCGCGCTGTATGCGGCGTTGCCGGGCAGTCCGCGGAGTGCCGCTCCCGAGGCGACGTTCACGATCCGGCCGTAGTTCGCTTCGAGCATCGTCGGAAGCACCGCCCGCAGGAAAAGCACCACCGACATCACGTTGACTCTCCAGAGACGGTCCCAGTCTTCGAGATCGAACTCGAGAAACGGCCGTTCGTGAGTGATGCCGGCGTTGTTGATGAGTACGTCGAGGCGGCCGAACGCCTCGACCGTCGTCTCCACCACGCGGGTCACGTCGCCCTCCTTGGAAACATCGGCGATTACGGCCGCGCACTCGGCGCCGATCTGTTCGATCTCGTGCCGCGCCTGCTCGAGTTGCGATTCGGTGCGGGCGCAGATCACGATCGATGCACCCTCGTGCGCGAAGGTATTCGCGATCGACCTGCCGATCCCACGCCCTCCACCGGTAATAATCGCTACTCTGCCGGCGAGTACTCCTCGTTTAGATGCCTTTTCCACCATGCGTAACCTCCGTTTCAGGAACAGTGGGCCGATTTCCTGCGCTGGATGTCGCCGACGAACGAATCATACCGCTCCCCCGGCAACTGGAAGGTCTACACCGGTGATGTAGCTCGACTCTTCCGAGAGGAGGAACGTTACCGCGGGAGCGATTTCATCCATTCTTCCAAGGCGCCGCATCGGGATGCTCTCGACCATTTGCCGTTCGACAACTGAGTAGTCCCGGCTGAAGTACTGCGAATCGGCCTCCGCCTGACAACGTACCTGACGGTCCCACATGAACCCCGGTCCGACCAACGCCGGAGAAACCGAGTTCACGCGGATATTGTACGGCGCCAGGTCTTTCGCCGCGGTCTTGGTAAGGGTGATGATGGCGGCCTTGGATGCGCTGTAGGCTACCATATTCGGTGGTCCTTTCGATCCGGCTCCGCTGGCCGTGTTGACGATGCTCCCGAACCGCGCGTCCACCATGACTTCCGAAACCGCGCGCAATACATGGAACACGCCGGTGACATTTACATCGATAACGCGCGCGAAATCCTCGTGGGGGTAACGATGTGTCGGCACGATCTCGCCCTGATACCCCGCGTTGTTGAACAGGTAATCGACTCTGCCGTAAATGGAAACAAGCGAGTCCACCAGTGCGCGCACGCTCGAATAACTCGTAACGTCGCACACGTGGGTGCTAACGGCGCCCCCGTTCACTGCGAGTTCGTTGGACGCCAGATGGAGCTTCTCTTCATCCAGATCCACCAGCGCGACGGCAAGCCCATGAGATAGGAGGCCGGCGGCCACTGCGCGACCAATGTCGCCGCCGCCGCCGGTGATAACCGAGAGCCTTCCATCGAACCTGTTGGGTATCACCGAAATCCTCCCCGCGTTGCAGTGCGTCAACCCTATTGGAAGCGTAGTATAAATATCGCTATATGACAATAAATAATTGTGGTGTTCCGCCGGCATCGTCGACTCTACCTGCCTTGGCGGCCGGATTCGACCAACAAAGGGCGACTCTAAAAAGAGTTATTGGTCGCATACAGGCGCTTCCTCTCGACGGATAGCAGCGGTCGTACGACCGAACGAGGGTGAACAAATTATCATGCTATGCTATAAAAAGCAGGTGGAGAGTGGATCATGAGTACCCCCGGACCGCCCAACGTCAGCGTGATCGTTTCAGATCAGCACCGCTGGGACTGCCTCCAAGGTTCCGCCAATGCGGAGGTCGCGACGCCCAATCTCCATGCACTGGCCCGCGACGGCACTACCTACGACAACGCCTTCTGCGCATTCCCGGTCTGCACCCCGTCGCGGTACTCGCTGCTAAGCTCGCTCTATGCACATCAGCACACCGCCGGAGATAACGGAGCGACGCTCCCGAGCGGGACGGTCACGTTCCCGGACCGGTTGCGGCGTCTGGGATACACGACGGCAGCCGTCGGCAAGATGCACTTCAGGCCGACCTACCTGGACGTCGGATTCGATACCATGGTGCTCGCGGAGCAACACGGGCCCGGCCGATACGCCGATGACTATCATCGCTATCTACGGGACCGCGGTCTGTACGACAGGGTAGACCTGTGGGATCAGGTGCCTGAGTATCGTGCTCGCGCCCCACGCGAGTACTGGGAGTCCTTCGGCGCTCTGCCCTCCGACCTCTCCGAGAAGGACTACTCCAGCACGTGGATCGCCGACCGCGCGATCGAGCAAATTGACGGTTGGAACGGCGCCGCTAATCTGCTGATGGTGAGCTTCATCAAGCCGCACCATCCGTTTGATCCACCGAAACCGTGGGACGCGCGATATGATCCGAACTCGACGTCGGTACTGCCGGGTTGGACGGAATCCGTGCCTGAACTGGACGCACGTCGCGGTGGGGGCTACTTCCCGAACGCGCGGCTTACCGACCGCGCAATGCGCCGAATCACGGCGTTCTACTACGCGACGATATCGCATATGGACCATCAGATCGGGCGCATAGTCGACGCCCTGCGGCGCCGCGGGTACTACGATGACGCGATGGTCGTGTACTGCTCCGACCATGGCGAGCTTATGGGATTTCATCACATGATCCTGAAACATAACTACATGTACGAACCGCTCGTCCGCGTACCGTTGATCGTGAAACGCCCCGGGGAAGTGGCGGTCGAGCGGCATTCGGACAATCTCGTGAGCTTGATCGACCTAGCGCCGACGATCGTTGCACAAGCCGGCGGCTCCGTTCCGACCGCGTTCACGGGCCGGGCGCTCGATTCGCCGAATCCCCGTCGCTACGTGTTCGCCGAGTCCTACGACGAGAAGATGATCAGAACGTCGCGATACAAGTTGCTCTACATGCGCGAGGTCGACCAGCGGCAGCTCTTTGATCTCCAGAAAGATCCGATGGAACTGAACAACCTCTACGAGGAAGCCGCCGGCGTGCGGCGCGATCTGGAGCAACTCCTGTTCGACGAAGTCCTCTTCGGAGCCGGAAGCCACGTGCACCGCGATTCATCTGCGCCGACCAGCCCCACGTCGAACGCAGTTGTTGAATCCGACGCGACCCATGCGTCCCAGGAATCCTATTTCAGACGACGAATGGCGCAACTGTCGCCGCCCGATGGACGGGAGAGGTCGTGAACTCGGTGCTCTCGGCGTTTCCGATCTCACCCGGCGCTGCGATCCTGGCCGTCCTCATCTATGCCGTAGCCTGTACGCTCCAAGGGACGATCGGATTCGGGTCGACGGTTCTGGCCGGGCCTTTCCTGTTGTTGATCGACCCGCGGTTCATCCCCGGTCCAGTGCTGATCGCGGGGATCGTGCTGACGATTCTCATACTCACTCGCGACGGACGGCAGGTGCACCTGGACGACATCGTTCGCATCAATCTTGCACGAGTGGCGGGCGCCGGCCTCGGTGCGGTGGTGCTGTTGTATCTGTCGCAAACGGGCCTTTCGATCTTCCTCGCGATACTTCTGCTGATCGTCGTCGTTGCGAGCGGTGTCGGGCTCACTATCGAGCACACACGACTTGCGCTGCTCGCGACGGGAGTCGCGTCCGGATTTGCGGGAACGGTCGCCGGTTTGTCGGGCGCGGTAACCTCCATCCTGTTTCAAAACGTGCGGGGTGCGCGACTGCGAGGGGGTCTGGCCGCCTACCTGCTACCTGGTGCGTTCATATCGCTCGCCTTCGTCGCTCTGGCCGGTCGCCTCACCGCCGACGAGGTCCTCCTCGCCGCGGTCCTGTCGCCCGGAGTGGTTTGCGGCCACTTGGTGGCGACCCGCTTCACAACGACACTGGAACCGTACGTGTCGAAGGCAGTGTTGCTTACCGTCAGCGGCGCGGCGGCCCTGTGGGTACTCGCCAGGGCATTCTGGTCGATTGCCGTGCAGGGATGACCGGCCCACGTGTTACGGTCCGCGAATAAGGCGGTCCCCTCTCGATTTTGGGAAATGTATTCGCGAATTTGTTGACAGGAGACTTCACCCTGCCGTCGGTTGTTCGCCCGGGCGCGTTCCGTTGGGACTGAGGCACCGGCCCTCTGACAGACCGGGGTGGGTCGTCTTCGACAATGTGAACAGGACAGTGCGGGGTGAATCACGGTATCACTGCTCAACAATCGCCTCAAGCACATTGCGGTCCAAAACACTCACGGTTGGGTACGTGGTTTCGATCGCACCGTTTTCTACAAGTTCATGCATGACACGATTGAGATGCCGCTGCGTCGTTCCCAACAGAGAAGCGAGAACGGCCTTTTCCGGAA
>JANQHT010000100.1 GCA_028282545.1 Spirochaetales bacterium | reverse complement strand
CACGTAGGCCAGAGAAAAGACGAGAGAGAGGGAGATACCGGCCCGTTCGGCGTGGTACAGTATCGGTAGGGCGATATCCGGCGATCCTGTGATGGAAATGAAGAACTCCTCCACCGCGGCGTGGGTGAGATCCTCTCGGTAGAGCGCCAGCATCGGCGCCGTTTCCTCGAGGAGGTTCCGTACATTCGCGAAATCCACGGGAGCGACGGACCTCGCCTCACCATAGTCCCAGGAGAACGAAAAGTGGCGCTCGGCACCGGCGTCGTCCAACAGCGTGAACGGATCCGTGGTACTGCACCCAAGCACGCCGATCACGGCGGCCAGTATGAGAAATCTATTGATCACACCAGTCCTCTGACATCATTGCGTTCGGATCACGAGCGCGTGTCCGTTGACGTTGGCAACGACAAGGCAATCGCGGCGGCGGCGAAGGGTGTTCACAAACTCCGTTACACCTTCACAGCCGTAAAAGCCGTAGTCGTCGAAGACAACCACGCCGCCCGTGGAGAGTCGCGGCCACGCCCAGAAAAACACGTCGTGCGCCGACTGGTAGACGTCCACGTCGATGTGACAGAACGACAACGCGTCGGCGGCCACGTCATTCCCCGTCTCTTCGGGGAACACCCCGCGAAGTAGACGGAAATCTGACAGGCCGGCATTATGCAGAAAGTCGCGGACTGTTTCAAGGTCGGTATCGCCGTGCTCCCCGCCGCGGTAGTAGGGGTCCCGCGCCCCGGCCTTCACGACCCCGGTGAAGGTATCCGCCAGGTAGAGGATGCGATCGCGTTCTCCCCGGCGGGCAAGGGCGGCACCGATAATCGCAGCACTCCCTCCGCGCCAGACCCCCACTTCGAGCAGATCCCCCGGCACACCGTCAAGCTGAGAAACCAGTTGCCACAGCTCGAAGAGTCGCAGCTGATCTACAAGCGTGTGCTCTCGCGCCACCCGCCAGGCGGCGAGAAACGGCTTGTCACGATCCATGGGGCGGTAATCTGAGGAAACGGACACCGGGCCGTACCCGGGCGGGAACAGGCGTGCGTCGGATACGCTCACGGGCGGTTACGAGCGTGCTCGCCGGTCACGCGGAGGTCGGAGAAGCGCGCGCGATCGAGGCTCCGCAGGGCGATCTCGTACCCCTCGGCAAGCGGGAAAAACAGGTAGTACCGAAGCCGTTCGTCGCCGTCGATTCCTACCGTGAGGTAATTCGTGATCGGGTCGAGCAGGACTTCCACGTCCAGTCCGCCTGCGAGGTGTTCCGGCAGCGCCGCGTGGGCAACGCGTTCCATCTCGACGTCCGTGGTGGACCGGTAGAGCTGGAGGTAGGTACGGTTCGTTTCGTACGCTTCGTAGTCACGAGTCAACCACATAAGTACCGAGTCGCCGTGGCCATATCCGCGGGAACGGTGCACATCGGAAGCGAAAACGTGCAGTCCGGCCCCGACCCACCCCTCTTCGGGGCTGGATACGCTGAACCGGTACAAGACGCGTTCCAGGCCGCTCTGTTCCAGGGGAAGGCGCAGCTTCGCGAACATCGCCTCCGAGTCGTTCTGTTCCACCACGCCGTCGGAGATACTCCACGACCCGAGCGCTTCGGAGGCTCCGGAGAAACCCGCACGAATCGGGCGTGTGACCCCGGTGCGAGCGTCGGAAAGAGAGAGGATCGCACCGCCGCCGTCCCCGGCTACGGGAGTGACGGTCCCCTCCACGAGGCGTTCAGCCTTGATCTCCCGCAAAAGCGTCGCAAGCATGGTAATCTGGTCGCTGCCGGTCTCGACCGCCTCTTGGAGGTCATCGAAACGCTCGATCGCTTCCAGCCCCGCGGATTCAAGTGCAAAGACGCGCCGCTCGAGCTCTTCAAGCGGGGTCTTGGGGAGCGATTCGGCAGCGTCGGATGGGGCCGGATTCGCGTCAACCGGTGTGGTGTCAACCTGCCCCGCATCGGCCGTACTACCGACTGTACTGCTTCCCGCCGATGCATCAACGGTTTGGTCCGATACCACCGTGCGCGTTCCGCCGTCGGCCGGAGCCGGTACCGATTCCGGGGTGACCGGGCTGACCCGCTGGGGAGCGTCAAAGGAACTCTCCGGCGTCTCCGCGGGCAGAACGAACACGGGAAGAGAATCGGTACGGGAGGACGAAGAGACCCGCGCCGGTTCCGTCGGGTCAATTTCGGGCAGAAAAAGACCGGAATAGTGCCGGCCGTCCACGAGGATATTGGAGACGATGACGGCCTCGGGCGTTACCGATGCAAGGGCAAACTGGACGTCGACGTCGCGAGTTCCGTTGCCGCCGACGTCCGTCCGCGTGACGTACCATTCGCCCTGTTCTCGAATGAGGTAGATATCAAACGTCAGATCTCCGGAAACGGCGCCCCGGATTTCCACGGCGTCGCCACCAAAAGTGGTGACGGTTGACGCCGATGCGTCCAAACCAATTTCGGTCTGGGCGGAAATCAATGCCGAGACAAACGGTAAAAATACGAATATCGTCCGTTTCATAGAGATCCCCGTCATAATATCGGCATTTTTCGAACAAATCTTGAGTGGCGGCGTCCATTTTGCTACAAGAACGGGGTGCACCCGCTGATTCGTACGCTCTTCACCGCACGCGGCACTCCGTACACGGCCCTGCCCATTGGTCTCGGTACGTGGCAATTTGCCCCGGAACACTGGGGTGACATTCCCGCGTCCCGAGCAAAGGCGATCGTCCGGCGAGCACTGGAACGGGGGGTCCGCCACATCGACTGCGCCGAAAGCTACGGCAACGGACGAGCGGAACAGTTGGTGGGACAGGCGGTGCGTAGGGAGGAGCGCCGGAGGGAGGTCACGTTCGCAACGAAGTCGGTGGCGCGTACCCCGGACGTACTGCGCAAGCACCTATATCGGAGCGTGACGCGCCTGGAAAGGGCGCAGGTGGAGATATACTACCTTCATTGGTTCCAACCAACACTCTCGCCGGCAGGGGCGGTCCGGGCGTTCGAGGAAGTGCAACGGGACGGAACGTTCCGATACCTGGGCGGATGCAACCTCGACGTGGACGATCCCGTGCAGCGGGCCCTGGTTCGACACTTTGACGTGGTGCAGTTTGCAATGAACCTGATCTGGCGGCGGGAAGAGGGGCGCTTACTGCAAGCGGCAAAAGAGGCGGGGGTGGCCACCATCGCGTACAGCCCCCTGCAGCAGGGGATCCTGGCGCGGCGCTTCCCGGAACACCCCGTATGGGACAAGCGGGACCACCGGCAGATGCTGCCGCTCTTCCGGGGCGACGCCTGGCGCGCCATCCACCCCTTCCACGAGCGCTATCACGCGCTGTGCGAAGGCCACGGCCAGTCTCCGGCAGCGGTGGCTTTGCTGTGGCTCTTCAAAGCCGGCATTGACGGGGTGGTTGTCGGCTTTCGTCACCCTTCGCAGGTGGACGCGCTCTTCGACGGCCTGGAGCGGGCACGATCGTATGCGGGCATCGACCCGCTTCTTGCCGATGTGGACGAACTCTCCCTCCGTCTCCAGGATCAAATCCCAACCGTGAGCAATCCCTTTGCGTATTTCCCTCTCCGGAAGCGACGTTGACGGCGTAAGGAGCAAGCGGTACCCTTTGACACCAGTATGATTCGATCGAACACGACACGGAGCGCACTCCTTGCGCTCCTCTCTGTTTTTCTATTCTCCCTGTTCGCCGTCGCCCCGATTGTAGCCCAGGACGAAGACGACGACGAGTTTGTCATCACCTTTCTCAAGGGCGACGCCCAGCTCAACCCGATCTACAGCTACACCTCCACCGAGGCACAGATCTATACGGCTCTCTACGAAGGACTCGTTTCGTACCACCCACTCACCATGGAACCGGTCCCGGCGGTTGCGGAACGGTGGGATGTCAGCGACGACGGGCTTGTCTACACGTTTCACCTCCGCCCGGAAGCGCGGTATTGGAACGGCGATCCCGTTCGTCCCGAGGACTTTCGCGAAACGTGGCTCAAACTGATCGCGCCGGAGACGGGGGCATCGTATAACTTCCTCTTTGACGTGATCGACGGCGCCCGGGAGTACCGAACCGGAGCAGATTCCGACCCCACCTCGGTGGGTATCGTGGTACGGGACAACCGGACGTTGGAAGTGCGCCTTCACCGTCCCGCCACCCACTTCCTGAAGATCCTCTGCCACCACAGCTTTGTTCCCGTCCACCCCTCCGTACGGGAACGGCGGGATTGGTCGGAACTCAGCACGGTGCCGAGCAACGGCCCCTACTACATCACCTCCCGAAGCGGTGACGAGATCGTACTAACACGCAACGAACTCTACTGGGCGGCGGACCTCGTTCAGATTCCACGGATGCGTTTTCTCTTTCTCGACGAAGAGGCGGACGCAACGAAGCTATTCAACGACGGTACGGCCCACTGGGTCACGTCAGGAATCAATTTCGAGGCGGTGGCCACGCGGAGCGCGATCATCATCAATCCGCTCTTCGCCACGACCTATTTCTTTGTGAAAGCCGACAAGGCACCGTTCTCCGACCCGCGCGTTCGGCGCGCCTTGGCGCTGCTCGTTCCGTGGCGGCAGATCCGGAGTGAAGAGTATCATTTTGTTCCAGCGGACACGCTAGTTCCGCAGATACCGTTCTACCCGGAGGTGGAACGGATCACGGAACCCAACGTTGACGAAGCGCTGACGCTCCTGGAGGAAGCGGGTTACCGTCGGGGCGTTCGGCTCCCCACCATAACGCTCTTTGTACCGCAGGGCCAGGAAAACGCGCGCATTGCGGGAATTCTCACCGAGGCGTGGGAGACCGCCTTGGAGGTTTCGGTCGACATCGTGGCCGGCTCGTACCCGGGGTATTTCGACGCGCTCAGATCGGAGGAGTACACGGTTGGGACGGTAAGCTGGATCGGCGATTTCGCGGACCCGATGACCTTTCTCCAGATGTGGATCTCCGGGAGCAACGTGAACAGCGCCGGATTCTCCGATTCCCGCTACGACGATCTTATCGACGAGTCCATGACGCAGACCGGGGAGGAGCGCTACCGTACGCTGGGAATGGCGGAGGAGATCCTCCTTGGAACCGGTACGGTTCTCCCCGTCAGCCACTCCCCGGCGATCAACCTCATTGACCTGGATGTCGTTGAGGGGTGGTTTCCCAATCCCCTGGACATCCACCCGGTTCGGTACTTCCGGTTTGCCGAGTACACGCCGATCCCCGGAGTAATCAACTACGACGTCTCGGGAGATCGCGTTCCGTCGCTTTCGAACGGGTCGGATGCTACCGAGCTTTGACCGGCAGCGCGGTTTTTTGGTACATTCCCCGCAATGGCCCGAAAAGCGAAGCAAGCCACGACCTTCAAGGCGAAACAGCAAGTGGTCTACCCGTTGCAGGGTGTCGGCCAGATCCAAGAGCTGGTTGAACTCGATTTCCAGGGAACGCC
>JANQHT010000101.1 GCA_028282545.1 Spirochaetales bacterium | reverse complement strand
CTCCGGAAAGGGCGTAAACGTCGCTCGGGTTCTTGTCCAACTGGGTCAGCGGGCACTGCACCTTACCCACGCCGGCGGCGCCCGGCGCGACTGGTTTCTCAGTCGGTGCGCCGCCGACGGGATCGAGGTGATCGCTCCCGACAGCGCATCTGAGATCCGCACATGCGTAACGCTCCTGGATGCGAGCGAGGGACGAACCACCGAGATCGTGGAACCCACCGAGCCGGTTCATCAAGATACGCAGGCGACCGTTCTTGCCGATTTCGGCCGCCTCCTAAACGATACCCATACGGTGATTCTGAGCGGTTCGATTCCGCCCGGCTACGGTGAAAGGGTCTTCCCGGAGATGGTCCTCCGTGCGAAGCGGGCGGGCTGCCGCGTAGTGGCCGATTTCCGCGGCGAGGCCCTGAAAGAAGCGCTCGAGTACGAGCCGGAGGTGATCAAACCGAACCTCCAGGAGTTCGCGGCAACGTTCTGCCCCGACGTGCCGGGCCCCGTACCGGAGGAGACGGTCGATTCGGGTGTGCTTGAACGTGTTGAAGGGGAGATGCTGCGAATCGCCGCCCGGGGCACCACGGTCGTCATAACGCGTGGATCCAATCTCGCGCTCTATACCGACGGCGGAGTGATCAAACGGTCGCCGCCGGCGCGGATTGACCCGGTGAACACGATCGGGTGCGGCGACGCCTTTACCGCCGGGATCGCCGCGGCACTGTCCGAGGGAGAGCCTATCGCCGCGGCCGTTGAACGGGGTCACGAATGTGCGGCCCGGAACGCCCTCCTGGAGCGTCCGGGCGCCATTCGAGCGTAAACCTACGCCCGCGACTCGGATTCGAGCTTCAGCGTGATTGTCGGTGCGTCACACACCTGTGGTACACCGTAGTATTGGATCGCGCCGGGGAAGACAAAGGAGGTCTTGGTTGCCCACTGGGCGCGGTGTGCGGCAAACCGCTTGAAGGGCAGGTCCTCCAGTTCGACCAGCGCCTTGCGAATGACCGGTTTCTGTTTGCCGTGGCGCTGTTCCATGTTCATCATCATCGTCAGTGGTATCCCTCCGGCCACCCAATCGTCTGCCGGTTGCGCCAAGTTGCGGACGCTCGAAATGTAACCGGTAAGGCCTTGTGCGATCAGGACAAAGGCGTTGAATCCCAGGGAATAGGTATAGTCGGCGTCGAAGTTGCTCGGAAATGCGCAGCGCCCCTCGTAGCCGAAGAAGTGATGCTGCGTGCTGAACGATCCCGAGTACTCCCCACGGGATCTCCGTTCGCGCAGCGTTGACGAGACCATATCGATCAGGAGTTTCTCGGTTTCGATTCTCGACACTTGGACGTTTCCGTGGGGATCGCGGTCCATGAGCAGCTGTCGCTGAATGTCCGAGGGCAACGACGAGAAGACGTACGACGAGTCGCGGCCCAAATTCTTGTTTACCCATTCGGCCTGGTCTTCGAATGTGTTCAGCGATGCGAAGTAATCCGCGTTCTCCGCCATGAGATCGTTGAGTTCGCCGATGAGCGCACCCACTTCGGGGATAAACTCGATGAGTCCTTCGGGAACCAGGACGACGCCGAAGTTCTCACCGTTCTCCGCGCGCTGAACGACGGTGTCCGCGATCCCCGAGACGATGTCGTTCAACGTCTGGTGGCGTTCCTTCACCTCCTCGGAAATGATGCAGTAGGTGGGTTGCGTTTGGAGGGCGCATTCAAGCGCGATGTGGCTGGCGGAGCGTCCCATGAGCTTGATGAAGTGCCAGTATTTTTTTGCGCTGTTCGCGTCGCGTTCGATGTTCCCGATGAGTTCCGAGTACGTCTTGGTAGCGGTGTCGAACCCGAAGGACGTCTCGATGTACTCATTTTTGAGGTCTCCGTCGATCGTCTTTGGTACGCCGATTACCTGGACCGGGTCATCGTTGGTGCGGAAGTACTCCGCCAGGAGTGCGGCGTTGGTGTTGCTATCATCGCCACCGATGACGACGATCGCGTCAAATTCGTTGTCGAGGCAGACCCGCCGGGCCGCGGCGAACTGCTCATCGGTTTCGATCTTTGTGCGGCCGCTCCCGATGATGTCGAAGCCGCCGGTATTTCTGAACTCGTCGACGTAACCGCGGGTAAGTTTGATGCGGTCGTCGTCGACAAGCCCGCCGGGTCCGCCGCGGAATCCCCAAAGTTCCGATTCAGTATTGGCGCTTTCCATGGCATCGAAGAGGCCGGCGATCACGTTGTGCCCGCCCGGTGCCTGGCCGCCGCTGAGGATGACGCCGATCCGACGTTTCTTTCCGGCATCACTGTTTGTTCCGGGCCCGAGCGTCACAATCGGAGCGCCGTAGGTATTGGCGAACAACGCCTTGAGCGCCTGCTGATCTGCCACCGACTCCGTCGCGTCGCCGTGGGTTGCACCGATCGATCCGATGTCGCTGCGAAGCGCCGGGGGTAGTTTCGGCGCGTACCTATACCGTTCTTTCTGAAGGGGTGAAAGCGTCGTCATGCTCGCATAGTACCGGATGGCTTTTCGCGTTTCAACGCTCGTCGCCATTGACCGCTGCTCCGGGTCGGCTTAGCCTGTACGTATGAGCATCCACCGAATGGAGAACGTCATTCAGCCGTACGACTGGGGGTCGAGAACGGGCATTTCGTCGATTATGGGCCGTCCCGACGCATCCGGCCCGGAGGCGGAAATGTGGATGGGGAGTCACGTCAAGGCACCCTCCCTGCTGCCGGAGCTCGAGAAAACGCTGCTCGACGTTATCCGGGAGGATCCCTCTGGAACGATCGGCGAACGCGCGCAGGCATTGAATCCTCCGGGCGATGAACCGGCACAATTGCCCTTCCTTTTCAAAATCCTGGCCGCGGAGAAGGGGCTCAGCATCCAGGCGCACCCCGATCGGGAGGGTGCCGCCCGGGGGTTCGCGCAGGAGGAAGAGGCCGAAATAGACCGCCGTGCGCCGAACCGCAACTACCGGGACCGGAACCATAAGCCGGAGCTGATCTACGCCCTTGAACCCTTCTACGGACTCTGCGGCTTCCGCGAGTTCGAAGAGATTGCCGCCGAGATGCGAGGGCTCCACCGGTGGCTTGAGAAGACCGGCGCGTCCGTGGAGTGCCTGGAGATCACCGAGCAGACGCACCAGTTCTATGATGACCCCGTTTCCGACAACCTCCGCATGTGGTTCACGAGCGTTTCGAACCTGCTCCTGGAGGGTCACGAGGAGGCGCGGAAAGAGTTTGTCGATGCCGTCTCGCGCTACGCCAGGACCAAGTGGATCGAGACGCAGAACAGCGGCCGTTCGGAGCGCCACAATCGATACTGGTGGGTACTCGATCTGTTACGGCAGTTCCCGGGTGATCCCGGGGCTGCGGGCGCGCTCTACTTGAACCTCTTCGCACTCGAACCGGGAGAAGCGCTCTTTCTGGGGGCCCGGGTGCTGCACGCCTATTTGTACGGTACGGGGATCGAGATCATGGCGAACAGCGACAACGTCCTGCGCGCCGGTTGCACGGTGAAACACGTGGACCCCGCCGAACTTGCACGGGTGCTCGAATTCCAGGCCGGCCGTCCGTCCCGGGTGGAACCAAGCAGCGAGGGACCCCTAAAACGCTTTGTAACGCCCGCCGGTGAGTTTGAATTGTGCCGAATCGCGATGAACCGGGAAACACCGGTGATCGTGACTCTGGAGGGAAGTCCCGCGGTGGTTCTTGTTATCGAGGGAGCGGTGGAAGTAATCCCGGCAAACGCCGAAGCGATCGCGCTCGCCGGCGGTACGTCGTGTTTTGTCACCGCCGCCGAGAGAGACGTCCGGATTTCCGGCGAAGGAATGCTCTTTGCGGCCGCTCTTCCCGGGGCGTTGAACGTTACAGGGGGGATCGCCTGACCATCTGGGTCGACGGGGATTCGTGCCCCAGGCCCGTTCGCGCAATCCTCGCCCGCGCCTCGCAGCGGCGGGCGGTGGACGTAGTGATCGTGGCACATCGGCAAATTCCGATTGAGGGGCGCATCCGGTTTGACCTCGTCCAGGCGCCGGAGAGCACGGACGATAGTATCTGTGCCCGGGCGGAAGAGGGAGACCTCGTGATAACCCGCGATATCCCCCTGGCGGAACGGATTGTACGGGCCGGAATTGCCTGTATGAACGATCGGGGTACACTTTTTGATGCGCAGACGGTGGCGGAGCGGCGATCCCAACGGGACCGCGCCGCGGAGATCCGTGCGGCCGCGGGAATTTCGATGAACCCCCGCTCTTACGGCGATAGGGAGACCAAGGCGTTTGCCGACGCTTTCGATCGTTTTTTATCGAAATGCTTGTCTTCCGAATAGTGCAAACGTAACTTTATACTGTAAGGACAAACTTCTTCAAGGATGGTGGTATGAAAACGACAGAGGTAACCGACGGCGTCTGGCGCCTTTCGGCGAATATTCACGACATTCTTTTCGAGGCGATGTGGCCCATTCCGCACGGCTTCTCCATGAACTCGTACATCGTGAAAGGGGAGAAGGTGGCGATCATTGACGGCGTGTGCGACTGGGACGGCGTTCCGGAAACGCTCTTCGACCAGTTTGACCAGATGAACGTGAAGCCGGAAGAGATCGACTACGTCATCATCAACCACATGGAACCGGACCACTCCGGTTGGCTCAAGGATTTCAAAAAAATCCGGTCCGATTTCACGATCGTTACAACTAAGAAGGCCAAGGAACTGCTGGAGGCGTTCTTCCAGATCGACAACAACATCCAGATCGTTGCTTCCGGTGATACTCTGGACCTGGGGGACGGTCGCGTCCTGGCGTTTGAGGAGATTCCGAACGTCCACTGGCCGGAAACGATGGCGACATTTGACACGAAGTCGGGCACGCTCTTCCCCTGTGACGCCTTTGGCTCCTTCGGTGCGATCAGCGACGACGCGCCCTTTGATGACTCCGTGTCGGAGGAAGATTTGGCGTTTTTCGAGCACGAGGCGACGCGGTACTACGCCAACATCGTCGGTGCCTACTCGGCCCCGGCCAAAAAGGCGGTTATCAAAACGGAGAGTCTTCCGGTGAAGATCATCGCCCCCGGCCACGGCCTGGTGTGGCGGAAGGACCCGCAGCGCATTATCGATGATTACAAACGGTACGCCGCCTATTCCAAGGGACCCGCCAAAGAGGAGATCACCGTCATCTGGGGTTCCATGTACGGCAACACGGAGCAGGGCGTGGAACCGGTGGTTGAAGCGATCAAGGGGGAAGGCGTCAAGGTGAATGTTCACCGCGTTCCCGATACGCACTACTCGTACATCCTCAGGGACGTGTGGAACTCGAGCGGCGTAGTGGTCGCGATGCCCACCTACGAGTACAAGATGTTCTCTCCAATGGCGGTCGCCCTGGACGAGTTTGGACGGAAAAAGGCGTTCAATCGGCGCGCCTTCCGGTTCGGAAGCTACGGCTGGTCCGGCGGTGCCCAGAAGGAACTCGACGAGATCATTGCCAAGTACAAGATGGGCTGGGAGTTCCTGGAACCGGTTGAGTTCAAAGGGGCGCCCAGCGAGGCGGATATAGAGACGATCCGCCGACGCGGCGCGGAACTGGCGGTTGCCGTGAAAGCGTGGGTTAGCGCGGAGGCATAAGCCTCCGCTAGACTACAGCGGAAGTGTAGCTTCCGGTTTCGACGGCGGGGCGGTACCGGCCGCCCAGTCGCATTTGTCAGAAATCTGCGTTGCCCGGCGTGCGGGGAAAGGGGATCACGTCCCTGATATTCTGCATGCCGGTGACGTACTGAATGAGGCGTTCAAAGCCCAAGCCAAAGCCGGAGTGCGGCACCGTGCCGTACCGGCGGAGGTCCAGGTACCACCAGTACAGCTTCTCATCCAGGCCGAGTTCACGTAGGCGTTCCGTGAGCAGATCCAGGTCGTCCTCACGCTGACTCCCGCCGATGATCTCTCCCAGACGCGGCACCAGGACGTCCATCGCCCGTACCGTCTTTCCGTCGTCGTTCTGTTTCATGTAGAACGCTTTGATCTGCTTTGGATAGTCGGTAACGATCACCGGCCCTTGAACGTACTCTTCGGTGAGGTACTTCTCGTGTTCGCTCTGTAGATCCACGCCCCATTCGACGGGGTACGCAAAGGTCGCGCCGCTCTTCTCGAGGGCGTCGATCGCTTCGGTGTAGGTCATGTGGGCAAAATCGGCGTCGGCGACGGCGGCGAGACTTTCCGTGATACCGGGCTCTATGCGCGTGTCGAAGAACGCCATATCGTCGTCGGCGCGTTCCAGGGCCGTTCGTATCAGGTACACGACAAAATCGCGGGCGAGTTCCATGGTGCACGACAGGTCGCAGAAGGCAACTTCCGGCTCGATCATCCAGAACTCGGCGAGGTGGCGCGTGGTGTTGCTGTTCTCCGCGCGGAACGTGGGGCCAAACGTATAGACTCGTTCCAGGGCGCCGGCGTAGATCTCGGCGTTCAATTGTCCGCTCACCGTAAGGTAGGTGGCGCGCCCGAAGAAGTCGAGCGAGGCGTCAACGGGCCGGCCGGAACGGGCCAGTCCATCCAGGTCCAGCGTGGTCACGCGAAACATCTCTCCCGCCCCCTCAGCATCACTGGCGGTGATGATCGGCGTGTGCAGGTAGACGAAGTCGCGCTCCTGGTAGAATCGGTGCACGGCGTAACTGAGAACGTTCCGAACCCGCGCCACCGCGCCAAAGGTGTTGGTTCGCGGGCGCAAGTGCGCGATCTCCCGTAGAAACTCAAAGGAGTGGCGCTTTTTCTGCAAGGGATACGTCTCCGCCGGCGACGCGCCCACGATCTCGAGAGACTCGCAGAGCAGTTCTACCGCCTGACCTTTTCCGGGGGATGCAACGAGGCGGCCGGTGGCGCGGACACTGCACCCCGTCTGGAGGCGCGTGATCTGATCCGGCAGGTCGACCACCGCTTTGTCGATCGTGACCTGTAGTCCCGCCAGTGAAGAACCGTCGTTGACCTCAAAAAAACAGACACTCTTGGTATCGCGCTTGGTACGGACCCAGCCGTGCACCGCATACGTCGCGTCGGAGGGTTCCATGCGGCGGAGATCGCGGATTCGAGGGGAGGTGTAACGGGACTCGTGTGGCGTTGCCATGGTAGAGATACGTACCACACGCACCGGCAAGGCGCAAGCGGACGTTGTCCCGGCTCGGCTGTTCTCATTTTGGAAATCCCATGACTATGATACGGTTCTCATCACGCCTGCCTTCGGAAAGAAGAACAAACCGCTTGGCTTCGCTACGCTGCAGAGACGCGTTTTATTCTTCTTTCCGGGCGCGGCTGGTGGTATAGACCTCCAATCGTCGATGTGATCTCCAAAATGAGAACAGCTTGTCGTTTGACCCAGGTAAAGCCGCTAGAGGGCTCGTCGCCCTCCGTCCATGCTGAGAGCTGCCGGTCCCGGCTGACAATGGACCGCGCCGTGGGCTATCCTCGTCCACCATGGTACGTATCAGGAGCGAAATAGCGCCGCTGGAACGCGTCGTTGTTCACAGGCCCGGTCCTGAGGTTGAACGGATGACCCCGTCCACTGCGCAGGAACTGCTCTACAACGATATCGTTCCCCTCGAAGCGGTCCAGGCTGAGCACGATGGCCTGGTACAGGCGCTCCGACTCTTTGCCCGGGTGGAGGAAATCGAGACTTTGCTGGCGCGGGCCCTCGCAACCGCCGAGGCTCGTGAGCGTGCAGCGGCCCGGTTCCACGATGAGGGTTCCCTCTTCCTGACTCTTCTCAAGAACCGGTGGAATACGTGTGACGGCGTCCAGGCGGCTCGCGACGTGATCGCCGGCGTTCCAATGCCGCAGACGCGCCTGAAAACGGCCATGAACGGGCCTTCATTTCTCTTGCCGCCCCTGCCCAACCTCTATTTCACCCGGGATATCGGTTTTGTCGTGGACGATACGTTCTATTCGGCGCGCATGGCGCACACCATTCGGTCCAACGAAGCGGTCGCGGCGGCACTCGCGGTAGAGGAACTGGGGGAGACGGATGTGGCGGATGTGCGGTGCAGCCCACACGAAACGATCGAGGGGGGAGACGTAATCGTGGTGTCACCGGGACTCATCCTCGTTGGAGTGGGTGAGCGAACGAGCGCCGGTGCCGTGGACGCCCTGATTCGGTCCCGGATCGAGATGTCGGACGGGCCCGTCACCATCCTGGCGGTACAACTGCCCACTAAGCGGGCGACGATTCACCTTGACATGATCGTAACCCTCGTTGACGACCATACGATCCTCGCCTTTGAGCCGCTCATCACCGGACCGGACGCGTGCCCGGTGTATACCGTGACCGCCACCCCGGGAGAACAATGGCGGGTGGAGCGGGAGCAGTCGCTCACGTCCGCCCTAATCAATTGCGGGTACCCGGTTGATCTGATAGCGTGTGGCGGCCGCAATAGCGAGCGTCGTCAGCGCGAGCAGTGGTTCAGCGCCTGCAACAGTGTTGCGGTCGCACCGGGAACGGTGATCCTCTACGACACCAATACCTCGACGCTGGAGCAGATGCAGCGCGCGGGGTTCCGCGTCTGTACCCCCGACGAGTACGTGAGCAATAGCACACACGGGCGTGTTGTCCTAATTATACCGGGGGTTGAACTGGCCCGTGGCGGCGGAGGCCCGCGATGCATGACCCTTCCGGTGGCGCGAAGCAACACAAAATCACCGGAGGGAACGGAGTAGCCATGGAGTTGAAAAAGACCAGCGACCTTCGAATCGAATCATTTGCCCCGATCCGGTCGCCGGCGGAGCTCAAGGCGGAGTTGCCCGCGTCGGACGACAGCCTCCATACGGTTGTCGAGAGCCGCGCCGCGATCGAACGAATTCTCGCCGGTGATGACCCACGGCTCCTGGCGGTGGTAGGCCCCTGTTCGATTCACGATCCGGTGGCGGCCCTCGAATACGCCCGGGGTTTGCGGGAAACGGCCCGAGAGATCGCGGAGGCGGTTCTGGTAGTAATGCGGGTATACTTCGAGAAGCCGAGGACGCGACTGGGATGGCGCGGTCTGATCCTGGACCCCCACCTGGACGGAAGCTACGACATCGAAACGGGCCTCATCCGGGCGCGAACGCTCCTCGGGGAGATCACCTCCCTAGGCCTCCCGGCGGGCAGCGAAATGCTCGACCCGATCGTGCCGCAGTACATCGATGACTTAGTGAGCTGGGCGTCGATCGGGGCTCGTACAACGGAGTCGCAAACGCACCGCGAGATGGCCAGTGGGCTCTCAATGCCGGTTGGGTTCAAGAACAGCACCGACGGGGCTGAGGAAAACGCGATCAACGCAATGGCGAGTTCCCTTTCGCCCCACAGCTTTATCGGGATTGATCAGAACGGCACAACAAGCGTGATTCGAACCGCCGGTAACAACGCGGTCTTCCTGATCCTCCGCGGCGGGCGCCAGGGGCCCAACTATTTTTCGTGGGATACGTTGCGCGTTGAGGAGATGCTGCGCCGGGCGGGGCTGCCCCAGAACATCGTTGTTGACGCGAGCCACGGAAACTCGCAGAAGAACCCCGCCAACCAACCAAACGTGGTCCGCGACGTTATTCGCCAGCGTGTCGAGGGACGGCGGTCGATTCGGGGTATTATGATCGAGAGCAATCTTCGGGAGGGCAGACAGGAACTCACGGAGGATCCTTCCAAGCTTGCGTACGGCACATCGATAACCGACGCGTGTCTTGGCTGGGACGACACCAGGGCGCTTCTGTTGGAAGTGGCCGGGGAGGTTCAAAGGCAATGAACGTAGAAGTACTGGCACAACGAGCCCACCAGGGGGCCAAGCAAACCCAGGCGATGGACGGTGAAGCGCGACGCCGGGCGCTGACCGCGGTTGCGGATGCGCTCGACGAGCACCGCCGGGAGATCATCACAGCCAATCGGAACGACCTCGAACGGTCCACGGCGGAGGGTGTCGCACAGCCGCTCCTAAAGCGGCTGCGTTTCGATGACGCGAAGATCGACCAGGCGATTCGCGGCGTGCGGACGGTGGCGGCGATACCGGACATCGTAGGAGACACGCAACTCGCCCGCGAACTGGACGATGGGCTCGTTCTGTATCGGAAGAGCGCGCCTATCGGCGTTCTCGCCATGGTGTTCGAGTCGCGTCCGGACGCACTGGTTCAGATCGCGTCGTTGGCGATCAAGAGTGGAAACGCCTTGATGTTGAAGGGTGGGAGCGAAGCGATGGAGAGCAATCGGATTCTCGCCGATACGATCGAAGGGGCTTCGGTGGCGGCGGGACTCCCCGACGGGTGGATGGCGCTCCTTGAAACGAGATCGCAGATCACCGAATTGCTTTCTCAGGACGCCTACGTGGACCTGATCATTCCACGCGGTTCCAACTCCTTTGTCAGGCACGTCATGGACAATACGACCATACCGGTCCTGGGACACGCCGACGGGATCTGCCACGTGTATATAGACCGCGACGCCGATCCGGAGATGGCGCGGCGGATCGCGGTTGACTCCAAGACACAGTACGTGGCGGTCTGCAACGCGGCGGAAACGCTCTTGGTCGACTCGGCCGTGGCCGATACCCTCCTCCCGTCGCTTGCGGCGGCTCTATCGGACGCGCGGGTGGAACTGCGCGGGTGCGAACGGACGCGCGCGCTCGTCCCGGGGATCACGGCGGCAACGGAAGAGGACTGGTCGGCGGAGTACCTGGACATGATCCTCGCGGTTCGCGTGGTGGACGGCCTCGAAGACGCGATCGAGCACATCAACCGGTACGGCAGTGCCCACACCGACGCGATTGTCACCGGCAGCACTGAGCGCGCGAACCGTTTTCTGCGGGGCGTCGATTCGGCGTCAGTCATGTGGAACGCCAGTACCCGGTTCGCCGACGGTTTCCGCTACGGCCTGGGCGCGGAAGTGGGGATCAGCACCGCCAAGATTCACGCCCGCGGTCCCGTGGGCGTGGAGGGCCTCCTCAGCTTCAAGTGGGAACTCCACGGAAACGGACAGGTCGTCGCCGATTACACCGGCGCCGGCGGACGGAGTTTTACGCACCGCGACCTATGAGGGATTTCTCCGAGGTTCGACGGGTGATCATAAAGGTCGGCACAAACGTACTGACCCGTGACGATCAACTCGACGAGGGATACATAGAAAGCTTGGCGGCGCAGGTCGCGGCGATTGGTGATCGCGAGATGTGCATCGTCTCTTCCGGAGCGATCGGGTTCGGGGCGCGGGCAATGGCGATTCGGGGCGCCGTTCAGGACGTGGTCCTCCGGCAGGCGTGCGCCGCTGTGGGACAGCCCCTGTTGATGCAGGCGTACAGGTCGGCCTTTGGTGCCCACGGTATCAACTCCGCCCAGGTCCTGATCACCCGGGAGGTCCTGGACAACCGTGCCAGCTACGTCCGCCTTCGAAACGCCGTTGAACGGCTCCTGGAGCTTGGAACGATTCCCATCTTCAACGAGAACGACAGCGTGGCCACCGCCGAGATCGGAACCGCCTTTGGCGACAACGACCAGTTGAGCGCGCTGGTGGCCAGCAAGGTGGACGCCGAACTATTGATCCTGCTCAGTGACATAGACGGGTACTACGACCGTGATCCGCGCCGCCACCGGGACGCGGTGCGTCTCGAACGGGTGGACGCCGTTTCCGACGAAATGATCGCCGAGGCGGGGCGTGCGGGGTCGCTCGTGGGAACGGGCGGCATGACAACAAAGCTCAAGGCGGTTCGCATTGCCGCTGAGGGCGGTTGCAGGGTGGTGCTTGCCCATGGGCGAGAGAACAACGTTGTTCCGCGGATTCTCGCAGGCGATCCGATCGGAACGGTCTTTGCCGCGCACCGCAAACTCAGGAACCGGACGCGGTGGATTCTCCACTCCGAGCCAAAGGGCGCCATTCACGTGGACGACGGCGCCCTGGCGGCCATTCGGCGCAGGAACAGCCTTCTCCCCACGGGGATAACTTCGGTGTCGGGCCTTTTCGCGGCGGGAGACGTCGTCCTGGTCAACGAGGTTGTCAAGCTTGTGAGCGGGTTTTCGAGCCGTGAACTGGAGTCGCTGATCGGGCGCCACAGCAGCGAAATCGCCTCGATCGTCGGTGACAATCGCAAAGCGATCGCGCGCCCGGAGGACATGGTGTTCCTGGACGAATGAACGGCCCGGCGAGGCTTGAATTTCGCCGTCCTATCTGGCATAGTGGGCGCTCCAAGGAGAACACAATGGCTGGAAAGATATCAAAGAACGCCCGCCGTGAAGGGGCGCACGAGCTGACGAGCCGCTGGGGCGGCAAGATCGTTATGAAAAGCGTCTTCGAAAACGGTCGCATGCGCCACTACGCATACTGCGAGAAGACAAAGAACCAGGGTAGACGCCCGCGCGACCTGATGTAGTCGCGACTCAAACGCCTCGCGCCAGCGGGGCTTTTTTTGTTGTATATCGATGATTCTGACCGGCAAACAGATACACGCCAACCTAGGCGACAAGATCCGGATAGAACCCTTCTCAGAGGGGCAACTCAACCCAAACAGCTACAACCTCCGGCTCCACTCCGAAGTGCGGACCTACCGGCCGGGTGTATTGGACATGCGGAAGGAAAACCTGAGCGATCCCATGGCGATCCCCGCGGAGGGGTTGGAACTCGAACCGCGGCGCCTCTACCTGGGGCGGACGGTGGAGTTTACCGAAACGGACGGCTTTGTCCCGATGCTCGAGGGACGCTCTTCGGTTGGACGGCTGGGTCTCTTTGTGCACGTCACTGCGGGGTTTGGAGACGTGGGGTTTCGCGGTTACTGGACCCTGGAGATGTTCTGCGTTCAGCCGATTATCATCTACCCGGACGTCGAAATCTGCCAGATCTTCTACCACACCCTCGACGGCGACTACGTGCCGTACAACAACGGAAAGTATCAGGACAACAGCGGCATCCAGCACAGCATGCTTTTTAAGGATTTTACCGACCGGTAACGTCCGCGGGCATCCACCGGCCGCCCTGCAACTCCAGTCCGTAGTCGCGACGCAGGACGCGCACGAGACCGTTGTGCAGATCGGTTGCCGTCGATTGGTAGCGACGCGCCCGTTCCAACTCAATCCCGCTTGTGAGAAGCGTCTCCATGAGCATCTTTGCCGCCAGGAAACGGTCGTACTTGTCGATGGCAAAGATGAGGAAACGATCGAGCATCCCGATTACCTCCCACGTTACCTGTTCGGCCTGGCTGTAGCGACCGGCGTCCTTGTCTTGGTCCGAGAGCCGGAGCGGAAGATCCCGTACGATCGTATCGAGGTTGTCCGTGAGGTAATCGAGCGAAAAGAGCCCCGTGGCACAGTTGAAGAGGATGTGGCGGCCCGTCGCTTCCGCCTGGAGGACCTCCTCCTTCGAAATCGCCGGTCCGATGTCGGCGCAGTTGACCCGTCCCCGGCCGTCACGAACGAGAATCCCCCCCTTGATATCCACAGGGGTACGAAAGGCGAAATCAAAGGCGCCGTCGGCACCGGAGAGGGCCAGAATCGCCAGAGAGACCGGGTCCACCGTGCACCCCAGGTTGTCCACATTTCCCAGGTAGGCGAATCTGATCCCCCTGTCACGAAGGGCACGATAGACCGGTGCCAGGACCTGGAAATTCTGCCCGTGGCCGCCGGGGAGAGGAAGCGGTGTTGACTCGTTGCCCCAGGCGCGATCAAAGAAGCGGCGCGGCATTCCCTCGTCGGAGTGGGTCAAGGCGGCGAGCATGGGCTGGACCGCGTGATGGGTGTCCAGGACCTGTCGTGCACCGGGCAGGTCCGCCAACAACGGAGAGGCGCCGTATTCGGCGTACCGTGCCCGTAGCGCACTCTCCGTTGACGGGCTGGTCATCTCGAAGAACGAAACGGGTTCTTCCACCGGCGTGAGACCCAGCGCCCGGGCGGTATCCCGATACCGTTTTGCCACGAGCAGGAGGTGCCGAAACTTGAGCTCCAGGTACGCCGGACCCGCGCTCCCGTCGGGCTGGTAAAAGGCCGGCGCAATGCCCTTTGGAATACCCCGCACCCGTTCCGCGATCGATTCGAATCGCGCTTCGTAGAGCGAGAACAGGGGGCCGTCAAAGGCGCGGTTCTTCTTGGTGTCCCCGTAGCTCGTGGCGCTCCCGCCGTTGAGGACTCCGTATGCCAGATAGGGGGTGAGAAGGATACCGATCGTTCGCAGATCCTCGAACTGCAGAATTCGAAGTCCCTCTTCCCGGGAACCAAAACGATCCGCCGGGACTTCCGGCGCGATCTCTGCCATGGCGCCACGGTACGCCTCCTCTCCGACCGAGTAGGATGTTGGGGCTCGGCGATCCAGGATCGTAGTGCCGTCGATCTCCGGAATCCCTTCGGCTCGTACCGCCGGGGAGTTTCCGGCCCGGCCGGAATTGACCGCTTCCAGGATCTCAACGCTCCGGTCGACATCGATCCCGGCGGCTATCATGCGCTCTCGCAGTCCGGTATCGACCTGCATCGCCTATCCTTCCATCCCGTGGACCCAGGCGGCGTGAGCCGCCCCGTAGAGCGAGACGTCGTAGTCGCGCACTACGTACACCGGTACGCGCCTCAGGACCCCGCGAATGTGCTCGCGATAGTTCCGAAGGAACTCCTTGATGAACAGGTTGTCGCGAAGGAACCAATCGACGTTTTTGGTGACAATACCGCCGGCGAGGTACAAACCGGCTTCGGGCAGAAAGTGGAGCGCCGCTGCACCGGCAAAACGGGCGTAGTTGGCGACGAAGGTTCGCATCGCCTCAGCCGCGAGTGGGTCGCCTTCGTCCGCGGCTGAGGCGATGGTCGCGGCGTCGGGGAGGGGCGTTCCCTTATCCCCCGCGCGGGAGCGCACCCAGGAAAAGGTGTTGACAATTCCCCGCCCCGATACAAAG
>JANQHT010000126.1 GCA_028282545.1 Spirochaetales bacterium | reverse complement strand
GAATATCTCGCCTGGGCCATGGAGGAGTACGAGGGCGGGACGCCGCTTGCGGATGTCTTCGCCGCGTCGCGCGTCTCTACCACGGTGACCGTTGACGGCGTGATCGTCGATGCCGTGGGCGGAGAGACCGCCGGTTCGGGGAGCGTCGCCCGGTTCACCACCCCGCTCCTCGATATCCTCACGACCGCGGAGCCGGAGCGCTACGGAGTGCGCTTCCGGAGAAATTAGGGGCGGCCCTACTTCTCGGAGAACCCCGCCATTTCGCGCATCTCCTTGGCCGGGCCGCTGTCGGCGCGCTTGCCGCCGTGCACGATCGCCTGCACTCCCGTGGCCAGGCCGTACAGCTTGATGAAGCCCGTAGCGTCGCTGTGATCGTAGGAACTCTCTCCGAACGACGCGAGTTCTTCCAGGTAGAGCGAATGGGGTGACTTGCGGCCCGCAACGATGATGTTGCCCTTGTACAGTGCGAGCCGGACCGAACCGGAGACGTACCGCGCCGCCGCCGCCATGTACGCGTCCATCGATTCACGGAAGTGGGTAAACCACTTGCCGGCGTAGACGAGTTCGGCGTACTTGAGGGCGAGCTGGTTCTTCATGGCGAGCGTATCGAAATCGAGCGTAATCATCTCGAGTTCCCGAAGCGCCGTGTACAGGATCGTTCCCGCCGGTGTCTCGTACACGCCGCGGCTCTTCATCCCCACCAGTCGCGTCTCTACCAGGTCCGTCCGTCCGATACCGTTCTCAGCGCCCACGTCGTTGAGATACTCCAGCACCTCCACCGGTTTCATCGCCGTGCCGTCGATCGAAACGGGCACGCTCTCTTCGAAATCGATCACGACCTCGCGCTCCCGGTCGGGGGCCTCCCGGGCGGATCGCGTCAGTTGGAACATCTCCTCCTGGGGACGATTCCAGGGGCTCTCCAGGTCGCCCCCCTCGTGGCTCATGTGCCAGATATTCCAGTCCCGGGAGTAGATGTTCTCTTTTGAGATGTTCCCCAGGGGTATTCCGTTCGCCTTGGCGTAATCGATCGCCTGTTCACGGCTGTGAATGTTCCAGGTGCGCCACGGTGCGATGACTTCGAGGTGCGGCGCGAGCGCCTTGTAGGTCAGCTCAAAGCGAACTTGGTCGTTTCCCTTGCCGGTACATCCGTGTGCTACCGCGTCGGCTCCCTCCTTGAGAGCCAAGTCCACCTGGTGTTTCGCCTGGAGCGGCCGCGCTATCGACGTTCCCAGCAGGTACTTGCCCTCGTATACGGCGCCGGCGCGTAGCATGGGGAAGAGGAAGTCCCGGGCAAACTCCTCACGGACATCCTCGATGACGAGCTTGCTTGCACCCGAGGCGAGCGCCTTTGCCTCCATACCATCCCAGTCCTCGTCCTGCCCGACGTTGGTACAGATGCAGACGATCTGTGACCCGGGGTAGTTTTCCTTGATCCAGGGAATGATAATCGACGTATCGAGCCCGCCTGAGTAGGCCAGTACGATCTTTTTCACGCTTCTCTCCTTTGAAACACCGTTTCGATCGACGATTCGACGATGGATACACCTCGTTCGAGTTCGCCGGCACTGATAATCAATGGTGGCGCGATGCGCAAGACGTTCCCACCGGAGCGGAGTACGAGGACTCCCCGGGCCCGCGCCTCCTCGATGACGGCGGGGAAGAGCGCATCGGTTTTGTCGCCGAAGTCGAGTACGAGGCCGCGGAGCATTCCGACACCGCGGACGTCCACCGCGGGCGTTACCCGCTGGACGATCGACCGCAACGCGTCGTCCAGTCTTTCCGCCCGTTCGCGCACCCCTTCCAGAAACTGCGCCGATGAAACGCGGCGTAGAATTTCCCGCGCTACGGCGCACGTTACCGGCCCGCCGCCGAAGGTCGTGCCGTGGTCACCGACCGATAGGCGATCGTTGACGCGATCGGGAATCAACGTGGCCGAGAGGGGCAGACCACCGGCGATGGGCTTCGAGAGCGTCATGATGTCGGGCGTGAGGCCGACGGCACGGCTCGCGAAGAGGTGGCCCGTCCGGCCGAAACCGGTTTGCACTTCGTCGGCGATGAGGAGGATGCCGTGGCGGGCGGTAAACTCGTTGAGTACCTTCGCCGTTTCGGGCGTGAGCTGACTGAGGCCGCCCTCGCCCTGGACAACTTCGACGATGATCGCCGCCACGTCGCGCGGATCGAGCGTCTTTAGCGCCGCCGGATCGTTGAAGGGCAGTGAACGGAAGCCGGCCGGGAGCGGTTCGAACTTCTCCCGGTACTTTCTGTTCGGCGTTGCGGCCAGCGCTCCCATGGTCCGACCGTGGAAGGCGTTCTCGAAACTGATGATGTAGTACGCCGTGGAGGCGCGTTCGGCCCGGGCGGTCAAACGGGCGTACTTGATGGCGGCCTCGTTCGCCTCGGTACCGCTGTTGCCGAAGTGGACGGCGGCGAAGGGAGTGCGCCCGTACCCGTCGGCGGCGGCAATGAGGTCCCGGGCGTAATCGATCGACGGCCTCGTTGCGTACAGGTTGGAGGTGTGCACAACGCGTTTCATTTGGCGGTACGCCGCACGGGCGAGCCGGCGGTCTCCGTATCCAAAGGCGTTGACGGCGATGCCGGCGCCCAGATCGAGGTACCGCTTACCTCCGGTGTCGTACACAAAGACCCCGCGGCCGCGGCCGATCTCGAGAACGTTTTGCACGTAGTTATTCGGGAACGGCGTTCCCTCGGTGATTCGCGGTTTATCCATGGATGGTGCTCCCCCGGGAACCGCGGAGAATCTCGGTAAGGTCTCCGCTGCCCGTCACGTTTCCGATGGCGATCCGGCCCACGCCGGCGCGCAGGGCCTCTCCGCAGGCGCGCAGTTTGGCCGCCATCCCGCCCGTGGCAACCCCGGCGGCGATGATATCTTCGATAGAATCCACCCGGATAGCGTTCCTGAGGCGCCCGCCGTCGATCACGCCGGGTACGTCGGAGAGGAACACCAGTGCGGTCGCCTTCAAGGCGCCCGCCATCGCCCGGGCGGCGTCATCGGCGTTTACGTTTACCGCGCGCCCCGATCCGTCCGAAGCAACCGGTGCCATGACCGGCAGGAGCCGCGACGCGAAGAGCGATTCCACCAGCGAGGTGTCGACGCGATCCGGCCTGGCCGTGGCGTTGTCTCCGGTGCCGACCCGTTTGCCGACGAGCGTTCCCGCATCGGCTCCGGTGATACCCACGGCGCCAACTCCGGAGCGCACCGCCAGGCGAACGAGGCGCGTGTTCACCATTCCGGCGAGTCCCATATCCACCAGGGGCATCTCCGCCTCGCTGGTCACGCGGATACCGTCGGAGAAACGCGGTTCGATACCGAACTTCCTCGTGACATCGGTCACGTGTTTGCCGCCGCCGTGAACGAGCAGGATCGATTCCTTCAGGGCGGCAATGTCACGAAAGAGCGCCTCCAGGACGGCGTCGTCCTCCGCCGGGGAGCCGCCGATCTTCACGACCACCGGCATCACAGCTCTCCCGGGTATTCGAGCCCGCTCGTTTCGTCCAGGCCAAACCGGATGTTCATATTCTGGATCGCCTGGCTCGATGCTCCCTTCCAGAGGTTGTCGATCACCGACATCAGTACGAGGTGGCCCTCTTCGCGGCGAATACCGATGATTGCCCGGTTCGTGCCGCGAACGTGGCGCGCCTCGGGGCAATGATCGAGAGTCGCCGTGACCCACGGTTCGCCGGCGTAGCGGTTCACAATCGCCTCCGCCGCGCGTGCAGGTTCGTCAACGGGTACCGTCGTTGTTACGGCCATTCCCTCTTTGACCGGCACCAGGTGCGGCGTGAAGAGTGCCGGCCGGTCACATCCGGCGGCCTCGAGCTGTTCACCGATCTCGTGGGCGTGACGATGGGTCGTCCCGGGATTGTACGCGGCTATGTTCTCCGTTCGCTCCGCGTAGAGAAGGTCAATCCGTTTCTTCCGCCCCGCACCGGAAATCCCGCTCATGGCGTGGATGGCGATCGTCCCGGCGATGTGGCCGCCGTGGACCAGGGGCAGGAGCGGGAGCAGCGTCGCGGTGGGATAACAGCCGGGGTTGGCGATGAGATCCGATTGAACGATTTCGTCGCGATACCACTCGCACAGGCCGTACACGGCGCGCTCCTGCGCATCCGGGGCGGGAGGTGGTGATCCATAGGCGACCTCGAAACGCGCCGGCGAAGAAAAACGGAAGTCGGCGGAGAGGTCAATCACCACCGCGGAATCGACGAAGGAGAGACACCTCCGCGCGGAAATACCGTGGGGCAGCGCGGAAAAGACCACGTCAAACTGATCGTTTTCGGCCTCGGTGAGCGATGCGTACGTATCCGCCACGGGCAGGCCGAGCGGGCCCGAGAGGGCCGGGTCCACGGAGTCGACTGGTTCTCCTGCGCGACTACTGCTCACCGGAATGACCCGGTCTACCCGCGGGTGCGCTGCGAGAAGTCTTACCAATAGCATTCCGGTGTATCCGGTGGCACCGAGAACGGCCGTTTTCATGATCGTGTACCTCGCCTACTCGACAAACCCGGGGATCACTTCGCGAATACTCGCGACAAACTCGTTCCTTCCGCACCCTTCACGTATCGCGACCATCACCGTGTCGTCCCCGGCAACCGTTCCGAGCACGCACGCGAAGGCGAGGTTGTCGATCGCGAGGGCGACGCTCCCGGCATGGCCGGTGAGCGTTTTGATCACCGCTAGGCCTGCGGTGAAATCCAGAGACACGTACCCGCGTTTGAAGTCTTCGATAGAGATGTCTTCCTGTTCGCGGCGTATCTCGTCGTTTGGAAGGGAGTAGAAATACCCGTCGTGACCGTCCGCCTGTTTGCCTACCTTGAGCAGTTTTAAATCGCGCGAGAGCGTTGCCTGGGTCACCTGGTACCCCTCGCTTTCCAGGTGTCTCAGGAGCGTTTCCTGGTTGTCAACCTTGTGTTTGCGAATGACACTTTTTATCGCCGCGAGGCGCAACTGACGTTCTTTCAACCGCTTCTCCGGGTAGAATAATTATTCATTAGTGTGCATAAAACTACGCGATCGTCGTGACATGTTCAACCGTTCCTGTTCAACCGTTCCTTGCACGCCTAGGGGGGATCGCTTAAACTTCGTGAAGAGCGACCATGGACCGCGACGGACTACTGGAAATCTCTATATCCCCCGACGGGATGTCCGCGACGGCCGATTTTCTTCCCGAGATCGGGGCCGGACGGCCCATTACTCAAGACTACGTTGAAAGCCTCCTCGAAACGAGGGAGGTGCTCTATGGCGTCGAATGGGAGCTTATCCAGGAGACGATCTTCCAGGTTACCACGGACAAACGGTCCAAGCACGATGTCGTGATCGCCCACGGCAAACCACCGCGTCCGGAGCGGCCCGAGTACTACAAGGTCATTGGTTCGGATCATCTCCGGGACGATTCAACGGGAACGAAAGACCGCGTCGACTACAAGAGTCAAAGCCGCCTCTCGGTTGTGCAGGCCGGCCAGATGATCGCCCGCAAGATTCCGGCCCAGGAGGGCGATCCGGGGTACAACATTCGCGGCGAGGAGATACCCTTTTCAATCGAGCACGTCCCTTCAGCCGTGCCCGGGAAGAACACTCGCGAAGTCAAGGACAAGATCGTCGCCACCGTGGGCGGTCAGCTCATACAAAGCGAACGCGATTTTCACGTCGAGGATCGAATCGAGATCTCCGGTGCCGTCGGCTACGAAACGGGAAGTATCGAATTTCCGGGCGATGTCGTTCTGAAGGGGGACGTACAGGACGGGTTTCACATCTGGTCCGGCGGCAACATCGAGGCATACGTCACCGTCGATGTATCCCAGGTGTTCTGTCGCAGGGATTTTACGTCGAAGGGTGGACTCGTGGGGCGTGGCGGCAAAGGTCTGCTGCGTGCCGGGGGCCGGGTGCAGGCCCGTTTTATCGGCAACTGCGCGGTCCAAAGCAAGTCTTCAGTGTATGTCAAAGACTACGTGTACCATTCCCGTGTGAGCGCTCTGGACCGGCTGGCAATGGGCAAAAACGGGAAGATCATCGGCGGTACCACGACCGCCGCCCAGGGCCTTCGATGCAAGCAACTGGGAAACAAAGCGGGTATAACCACCGTGGTACGCGCGGGAATGGACTTCGTGACGGAACGCCGGCACGAGGTGACGCGGACAAAACTTGAAGAGCTCTCGGTGCGCATGTCCAAGCTTCGTGCGCAACTTGGCGGCAACGATCCTACCGATCGACAATTGGACATCCTGAACCGGATCGAAGAGGCGCGAATGAAGCTGACCGAGCAGCTTGCAACGCTTATAGCACGGCTCGATATCAACGAGGAGGCGCTGATTGAAGTGGACGGCGATGTCTTTCCGGGCGTCGTTGTTCAGATCTGCCGCGCCACATACACCGTTGAAGAGCCCATGGCGAAGGTACGCTTCTGCCTCGAGAAACGTACCGGCCGCGTTGTTCCCGTCGAGATGACCCGCGACTGATGATCCCGGACATCACGAAGTTTCCCCGTCGGTTTGCGCCGTCCGTCGATTCCACGATGGCCTGGGCGCGGCGGGAACTCGAATCGGACCCGGCAGGCACCGGCGTCGTGTTCCAGGCGGGTCACCAGACCGCCGGCCGCGGTCGCGTTCCGGGACGCGTATGGAACGATGAGGCGGACCGGGCGATGCTGGTTACCGTCGCTTTGCCGTCGCGCCTCGTTCCGGCGCGCGAGGCGGGCGCAATGTCGCTTCGAACGGGTTTCGCCGTGGCCCGCACCGTTGATCACTTCCTTGGCCACGACCGCGCCCGGATCAAGTGGCCCAATGACGTTCTCATTGAGGGAAGGAAGGTCGCGGGGATCCTGATCGAGCGCACCCGGAGTTGGCTCCTTGTGGGGGTTGGTATCAACGCGTCGCAGGAATCGTTCCCGCCGAGCCTCGGCGCGCGTTCCACATCGCTTCTTCTATCCGGCGGAGCGCCCACCCGGCCCGGGGACGTCCTGGATCGATTTCTTGTGGAACTCCGCCATGCGCTCCGCCTGAAGTCGTGGCACATTGCGGTACAGGGACGACTCGCCTGGCTGGGGGAGCGGTGTTGTTTCTCGAGCGATGCTCTTCCCGGTACCGCTCGCGGAACGGTCGCCGGAATCGCCGAGGACGGGGCGTTGACCGTGACCGGCCTTGTTCTCGACGATCCGACCGGCGAGGCTCCCCCTGACCCGTGGTACTGCTATTCCGGTGAAATTGTTCCGCTTGGTTGGAACGAGTAGGGATAGATGGCGTCGCGCAGTGCTTGGGGGGCGGAAAAGGCGGCTCCCTCCGGCGCTATCTCCTCTCCAATCGAGACGGTCGCGGCGAACCGCCACCCGGCGTAGTCGGACAATCGAACGGTGCGCCCGCTGAGAAAGGGATGCGCGTAGAGTCGGAGGCTGTGACCGTCCCGTACCACCTGCATCGCCACCGGGGCAATCGCGCCGAGTACGGCGATCGTCAACACACGTTTTCCCAGCTCCATTCGGATCGAGCTGCCCCCGACCCAGTACCAGCCGGGGGTGTCCGGCACGTTCCAGGTGCGTCGCGTTCCGTCCGGGTACCAGCTCGTCAGGGATGCCCCTTCGGCGCCGGGGGGGAGTTCCGCTACAAGGAGCCGGTAGAGCGAAAACTCGTCGACCAACGGAGCGGCCGGGTTCGCCGGTCGTTCGTTGATATACGCTTCCATTCGGACAACCGCGGCGGGGTAGTGGTCGGCGGCGAAGGTGCTCGCAACCGCGTTCACGACAAACCGTTCCAATTTAAGTGAAGCGATCTCAGTCACACCGTGAATCGCCGGTGCCTCGAAACCGGTGGCGGACTTCATCTCCAGAAACGCGAGGTCGCCGCTGATTGAGGCGTACCCCTGGATGCGCTGTGTACCAAGGACCGTATGCCCCGCCCGGGTGATTCCGGCGAGGCGCCCCGAGGCGGTGGCCACCCGGAGTTCTCCCTGCTGGATGGTCGCTTCACCCGCCATCGATCCCAACGGTGCAAAGGACGCGTCGGATATCGCCGGGGTCCGTCCCGGCGGCTTCGTACTCCGGGGAGGTTCGCCGCCGCAGGACCCGCGGCAGGCGGTTTGCCGCAGTACCCACCTGTTCCGTTCGCCGGAGGTCACGGACCCTGATCGAGCCTCGCTCGCCGCCGCGGCCCCGGCGGCGAGCGAGGGGCCCCGGCAGATCGGCTCCGGTGACGACGGAAACGCCGGTCCTCCCGGTTTGTGCGGGCAGAGTCGATAGAACGTTGCAATATCCGTGGCGGCGGTGCTCTCGAAGAGGGGCATACAGGCCGTTATGTTCGACGCAAGATCGTCTCCGGGAAAGAGGCGGATGTGAACGAGCCTGGGACCACCCTGCGGCTGGACTGCAACGTTGCGACGCGATCCCGGAACAAACTCGACGCCGTCGCAGCGGACGCCGGCCGCTTTGGCAAAGAGCCGGTACGCGCCGGTGCCCGCATCGGGACCAACGATCACATAGGCGAACTCTCCGGTTAGGGCCGCCGCATCACTCTCGTCGGCGCCGGCGGGAAACGCGACGGTCGGCACAGCCTGCGCCAGTTGTTCGATACCGGTACCGTCGTCGTTACGACGCATCCACGTATCGTCCCAGGCGATTTCCTGCCGCGTAAGCAGGAAACGCGGCGCACCGGACCACCCCATACTCGCCGGGACGAGACGCCGCCGCGCAAACGTCTCGGACAACGGCCGGTACGGCGCCGACGGGTCCGGCCGTTGTCCGGCGTCGCAGGCGGGCGCGGGAAAACGAACGTACACCGGTCCGCCCTTGTCCGGCAGTGCCGCGTGGATCGACTCGACCATCTCTGAAAACGACACGTGGTCGTCATCGGCCCTTAGGTGGAGTGAAACAACGATCAGGACGTTGCCGGCGTTATATAGCATTGTTTCTATGTTGAGGTGGTTTTTTTTCCGTTTCCTGTTGATGATCGGGAGAAACATATGTATCTTTGCACCCGCATAATAACGCATCACATGTATCACATACCACACACCATAGGTATTACAGAGAGGGAGTGCTATGGCAAAACAACTTAAGTTTGATGAGGACGCGCGAAAACAGCTCCTCGCCGGCGTGGAGAAACTCTCCGCCGCCGTAAAGGTGACCCTTGGCCCGAAAGGGCGGAACGTACTGCTCGACAAAAAGTTCGGGGCTCCAACGGTTACCAAGGACGGCGTCTCGGTCGCCAAGGAGATCGAGCTGGAAGAGACGTTCCAGAACATGGGCGCGCAGCTTCTCAAGGAAGTTGCCACGAAGACCAACGATGTTGCCGGTGACGGCACCACCACCGCCACGGTCCTGGCGCACTCGATCGTCAAGGAAGGTCTCAAGGCTGTGGCGGCCGGCATCAATCCCATGGGTATCAAGCGCGGTATCGATCACGCGGTGGACGTGGCGGTCGCGGAAATCGGCAAGCAGTCGAAGGTGATCAAGGACAAGGCCGAGATCGCGCAGGTTGCCGCCATTTCCGCCAACAACGACATGGAGATCGGCAACGAGATCGCCGAGGCTATGGAGCGGGTCGGCAAAGACGGCGTCATCACCGTCGAAGAATCGAAGACGATGGAAACCACCACCGATTACGTGGAAGGTATGCAGTTCGATCGGGGATATCTCTCTCCGTACTTTGCGACCAACCGCGAGCAGATGGTGGCGGAGCTCGACAGCCCCTACGTTCTCATCTTTGACAAGAAGATCTCTAGCATGAAGGACCTGCTTCCGATCCTCGAGAAGGTCGCCCAGGCGGGTAAGCCGATCCTGATCATCGCGGAAGACGTGGAAGGCGAGGCGCTCGCCACCCTCGTCGTCAACAACCTGCGCGGTACGCTCAACGTGTGCGCCGTGAAGGCCCCCGGATTCGGCGATCGCCGCAAAGCGATGCTCGAAGACATCGCTATTCTGACCGGCGGTCAGGTCATCAGCGAGGAACTCGGTCTGAAACTCGAAACCGCTGAGATCAGCCAGCTCGGTTCCGCCCAGTCCATCAAGATCGACAAGGAAAACACCACGATCATCAACGGAGCGGGCAAGGCTTCCGACATCAAGGATCGCACCGGGCAGATCAAGGCGCAAATCGAGGAGACCTCGAGTGACTACGATCGCGAGAAGTTGCAGGAACGCTTGGCCAAGCTGGCCGGCGGTGTGGCGGTCATCAACGTCGGCGCAGCCACGGAAGTTGAACTCAAAGAGAAGAAGCATCGTGTCGAGGACGCGCTCTCGGCAACGCGGGCGGCCGTCGAAGAGGGCATCGTTGCCGGTGGCGGTCTGGCACTCGTGCAGGCGCTGGACGCGGTTGAAAAGTTCGACGTCGCCGGTGAAGACTCGGACGCCAAGGTCGGTTTCAACATCGTCAAGCGAGCGCTCGAAGAGCCGATGCGCCAGATTGCGGTAAACGCCGGCGTGGACGGTTCGATCGTTGTCGATCGCGCCAAGAAAGAGAAGAAGGGCATCGGGTACGATGCGGCGCGCGACGAGTGGTCCGACATGGTCAAGGCCGGGATCATCGATCCCGCCAAGGTGACCCGTTCGGCCCTGCAGAACGCGGCGTCGATCGCGGGCCTGCTCCTTACCACCGAGTGCGCCATTACCGATCTACCGGAGAAGGACCCGCCCCCGGCGGCCCCCGGCATGGACGGAATGGGCGGCATGGGCGGCATGATGTAGTCGCCCCGGCGATGCATCACCCCAGGAAGTAATCAATGGCCCGCCGGACCGGCGGGCCGTTTTGTAGGCGGAACGACGTGAAGCGAGACGACTTTGTGTTTGCCATCGGGTACCACGGGAGTGCCGCCATCGTTGACGGTCAGGCCAGGCGGGAACACCGGGGCAAGCCGGCGATGGAACTCCTCGAGACGGGACTCTATCGTGCCGCCTTCTGCGCAGCCGTGTACGACGACGAACTCGACACCTTTTTACCGGCCTTTCGCGACGCCACGGGCATCCCGGTCAATGAGCCGATCGAGTTGCAGCGGCTCTTTGGTGTTTTTTCCGTTCCCGACGACGTTTCAGAGGTAACCGTCATCAAATAAGCGGCTCTCATTTTGGAGATCCCATGGCCGATCGGAGGCGAACATTATCAGTCGTGCCCGGAAGGAAGAACAAAACGCGTCTCTGCAGCGTAGCGAAGCCAAGCGTTTTGTTCTTTGTTCCGAAGGCAGGCGTAATGAGAACCGCTGTCATCACGTAGCTCGTCTTGACCATGGCGTTTGGGCGTGTTACCATCCGCCGACATTTTTGACCCCAAAGGATGCTACACGATATGAACTACCTGACCGAGCTTCCGCTGCTTATGGGCGCACCTGGTGCGTCGGGCGGCAGCCCCACCTCAATGGCTCCGACGCTTGTTACGTTTGGCCTCGTATTTCTCATCTTCTATTTTCTTATCATCCGGCCGCAGCAGAAGCGCCAACGTGACACAAAAAAGATGCTCGAAGCGCTCAAGAAGGGTGACCGGATCGTCACGATTGGCGGTATCCGCGGTACGATCACCTCGGTGAAGACCGATTTCGTCGTCGTCAAGGTTGACGACAACACCAAGGTCCAGTTTTCCCGGAGTGCGATCTCCCAGATCATCGACCCCTCCGCCGCCAAGTCGGCGCCGGCACAAGAGGCGGAAGACACCGACGATTCCGACGAGTAGGCGCCCATGACCAAACGACTTCGACTACTGCTGATCCTGATACTGGTGGGGTTCAGCGCAGCGGCGATCCTGCCCACGGTACGCTGGTATTTCCAGGTGCCGGAAGAGAAACAACAGCTCGCCCAAAGCTCGCGAACGGACATTCGCGACTGGGCGCGCGCGCAGGCTCGCGATGCACTCGTCGAGTTGCGGAGTGCGGCGGCGGCGGGCGAACCGCTTCCGTCCGATTACGAGTTCCTGCGGGACGCGGCGGAAACCAACTTCGATATGATCGGGGAGGCAGTCCCCGAACCGTTGTCGACGGTAGACGTCTTGCGCAGTTTCCGGGATGAAACGGAGGCGTACGAGACGCTCGAGCGCGCATACCGAACCGAGATCCTCGACCTCAAGGAGATGAAGAACCGCATCGTCCAGCTCGGCCTGGACCTCTCCGGCGGTATCTCCGTTACCCTCGAGGCGGATCGCGCCAGCCTGGCGGAACGCCTTGGTGAGGAGCCGTCACAGGCGCAGCTCCAGGAAGCGGTTGCCCTTGCCACCGAGATCGTGCGGAACCGCGTTGACCAGTTCGGTGTGACTGAACCGCAGATACGCACCCAGGACGACAGTCGCATCGTAATCGATATTCCCGGAGACGATGACCAGGAGCGGGTTAACTCCTTCCTCCTCGGGAAGGGTTCGCTTCGCTTTCACATAGTCGACGACGAGGCGACGGGGCAACTCATGGATCTCCAGGCGACGGCACCCTCCTGGGATCCGAACCTCGACGGCGCTCCCGATTTCGTGGTTGCCGGCTCCTCGGTCCGGGAGTACGTGAGGCGTGACGAGTACGGTCTCGATGAGCGCGTTCGGTGGATCGTCATCAAAGATGATGTGAACGAGTTTGGCCTCGACGGCTCTCACATTACCGACGCCCAGGTTGCACAGGACCCGCTGACCAACCAGCCCACGGTCAACTTCGTTTTGGACCGCGACGGGGCCGACGAGTTCGCCCGGCTGACGCGCGACAACGTCGGCTCCTCCCTGGCGATCGTCATGGACGACAAAGTTCGCGCCTACGCGCGGATTCAGGAAGAGATCCCTACCGGACAGGTTCGTATCACCGGCTTTGACGACGAACAGGCGCAGAACATCGCCCTGGTGCTCCGTACGGCGGCGCTGCCGGTCGACCTGGACGTGATCAACCAGCAGAGCGTCGGGGCAACCCTCGGTGCCCGGGCGATCGATGTGGGCCTCAGGTCGATAGCCGTCGGGTTCGCGCTGATCATTGTATTCATGCTCGTCTATTACAAGGGAGCGGGTATCGTCGCCGACCTGGCGCTGATTCTGAACCTCTTCTTTATCATCTCGGTTCTCTCTGCGTTCAATCTCACGCTCACGCTCACGAGCATCGCCGGTATCATCCTTACCGTCGGTATGGCGGTGGACGCGAACGTAATCATCTTTGAGCGCATCAAGGAGGAGTACCGCCTCGGCAAGAGCCCCCAGGCGGCCGTCCGGGCCGGTTTCCAGAAGGCCTTGTGGACGATTCTCGACGCGAATATAACCACCTTTATCGCTGCGTTGTTTCTCTCCCAGCTGGGCTCGGGACCCATCCAGGGTTTCGCGGTGACGCTGGCGGTGGGCATCGTATCGTCCATGTTCACGGCGCTCGTCGTTACGCGACTTGTTTTTGACTTCACGACGGAAACGCTCAAACGGAAGAGGCTCAGCATTGCCTGGAGGCTCCAATGAGAGCTGTGATTCATTTTTCCAAAGTACGCGGGCTGATGATTCTCATCTCGGTAGCGATCATCGCCGCCGGTTGGGTGACGACCTTTTCTCGGGGAGGCTTCAACCTGGGTATCGACTTCCAGGCGGGGCTGAGTATGAGCGTTTCCGTGGCCGACACCGACGTTCCGGCGATGCGCGACGTCCTTGGACCGCTGGGCGCGCAGGTCCAGCGCCTCGGCCGTGACGGCGCCGGCCAGTACTCGATCCGTATCGGTGACGACGGAACGGTGGAGGACTTCCAGCGCGAAGCGAGCGGGCAGATCCTCGAGGCGCTCCGCGGTGAGTTCGGCTCGGTTGAGAGCCTTGAAACCGCGTACGTGGGTCCGCGCTTCTCCAGGGACCTGACACAGCAGGCGGTCTTCCTGACTATTTTCGCCCTTGCGCTGATCCTCCTCTACATCTGGTTTCGGTTCCGCTTCGGCTACGCGATCTCAGCCATAGCGGCACTCGTACACGATGTCCTCTTTATGCTCGGTTTTATCGGGGCGTTGCAGTTGGAAGTGACGACCGCCACGATCGCCGCCGTGCTGACGATTATCGGGTACTCCCTGAACGACACCATTGTAATCTTCGACCGCGTCCGGGAGAACGAGACGCTCCTCCGGGACAGCTCGATCATCGCGATTGCCGATACGAGTATTACCCAGAGCCTGAGCCGTACCCTTATCACGTCGCTCACGACGCTCCTTGCGGTGGCGGCCATCTTTGTCTTTACCACGGGGGCGATCCAGCTTTTCGCGCTCAACCTCATCGTCGGTGTCGTGGTCGGTACCTACTCCTCGATCTTTGTCGCCGCACCGGCCCTGATCCTTGCCCAGCAGCGCGCCCAGACGCGCCGCAAGAACAAGGAGATGGAGCGGTACCGGCGCGGTTCCGTGGTACGCGAAAACGCACCGGGCGAACCCGCCAAGGTCACGCCCCCGGTTGACGTCGAAGCGGCCAAGCGTGCCGTGGCACAACAGCGGGCGGCAAGGAAAAAGAAACGGTAGCCGCAAGTCGGCTCACTCCGTCATTCAGAAACAGAGAGGCGCTGCCCACCCGGCGGCGCCTTTTTCGTATACTTGCACGTACCATGGACCGTCCCCTGCACGCTCGAGAGTTCGACGGCCCCGGTGATGTACCACCCTTGGTGATACTGCACGGGCTTTTTGGTTCCGGCGACAACTGGCGCTATCACGCCTCGCGTCTATCTGCGCGATCCCGGGTGATCGTTCCGGACGCACCGAATCACGGTGACTCTCCACACGTTGAGGATGCGGATTATCGCTCCTTGGCGCACATGGTGGCGGAAGACCTGCGTCGCCGCGGTGTGCACCGCGCATCTGTGCTCGGCCACTCCATGGGCGGGAAGATCGCCATGGGGCTCGCCCTGGAGCATCCCGAGATGGTGGCGGACGTGGTGATTGCCGACATCGCCGCCCGCCGGTACCCGCCGCGACACACGGAGATTTTCGGCGGAATGGCGGCGGTGGCCGGCGCCCACCCGGAGTCGCGGGCGGCCGCGGATCGTATCATGGAGGAGTTCATCCCGGAGCGGGTGGTGCGCGCCTTCCTG
>JANQHT010000115.1 GCA_028282545.1 Spirochaetales bacterium | reverse complement strand
GACGTCTCGATATCGACCCGCTCGAGATACGGCGGCGCAACGCGCTCCGCCCGGGTTCGTTCCTGGCATCGGGACACCGGATGGAAGCGGGTACGGCGGTCGTTGAAACGATCGACGCCGTCGAAAACGCGCTGAACACCGTCGCTGTACCGGTCGATGACGAGCGCTACGTGTACGGCCTGGGTGTGGCGTCGGCGCTCAAAAACGTCGGGTTTGGTCACGGTTTCGACGAGGAAGCCGGTGCACGGCTACGCGTGGAAAGCGACGGTGTCTCCATGCGAACCGGTACATTCGAGTACGGCCAGGGATCGCTCACGGCCCTCGAACAGCTGGCCGCCCAGACGCTGGGGGTTCCCTACGAAGCGGTTCACGTGGACTACACGGAGACTGAGAACTCGCCGGAAACGGGACCAACCACCGCGTCGCGTCAAACGTACCTGACGGGGAACGCCGTGGTCGCCGCCTGTGAGTCGCTTTTGGGCAAGGTCAGGCGGGCTGCGGCTGATCGGTGGGGCGGTACGCCGGAGGAGTGGCGCGTTTCCGGCGAATCCGGTGGCGAAGTGGTCTCCCAGGCGCGGGGCGTGCGGGCCGCGCTCTGCGCCGCCCCTTTTCTGGGGTTGGAAGCGGATCACCGCTACCGGGCGCCCGACACGGAGGGGTTTGAACCGTTCCTTTCGAAGCAAGCCGACGGTGTGTCGCGGCGGACGCACTGGTCCTATTCGTTTGGAACGCAGGCCGCCCTGGTCAGGGTCGAACGAGCCTCCGGCAAGGTCGCCGTATTGCGCGTATGGGCTGCGCAGGACTGCGGGCGCGCCATCAACCCCTTGAACGTGTCGGCACAGATCGTGGGCGGCGTGGTCCAGGGCGTAGGGTACGCTCTGACCGAGGAGGTCCGCCACGAATCGGGCCGCGTGATCACGGACAATTTCGACACGTACCGGATGCCCCGTTTCACCAACGCGCCCGAGGTGATTCCGATCATCGTCGAAATCCCCGATCCACGGGGACCCTTCGGTGCCAAGGGTATGGGCGAGGCACCCCTGCTCGCGACAGCGCCGGCGGTTACCAACGCGATCGCCGCCGCGACGGGTGTGCGCGTTTCGAAACTGCCGGTTGACCCCGAACTCCTTCGTACGGCTCTGGCCAAAGGGAAATCCTCGTGACCAGGGGAGTCGCGCTGTACGAAGCGGCCCGGTGCCTCGGTTGCCACGAAGCACCGTGCACGTCGCGCTGTCCGGTGAAGATCCCCGTTTATGAGTTTATCGCGTCGATCCTCTCGACGAATTTCGGCCGCGCGGCGGATCTTGTGTACCGGGCGAACCCGCTTGCGCTGACCTGCGGGATTTCCTGTCCATCCTGGAAGTACTGTGAGAGTGGCTGTACGCTCCGAAAACTGGGACAGGAGCCGGTCAGGATTCGGGCCCTTCACCGATTTGCCGCCGGCCAGGAACACCGAACGCCGGTTTTCCCTGCGATCGCCAATCGAAGCCTCCCCGTTGCCGTGGTGGGCGCCGGCCCCGCGGGACTGGCCTGCGCCCAGGCGCTCCGAATGTCCGGTATCGCGGTGACGATCTTCGAACGGGAAGACCGGATCGGTGGAAACGCCGCAGCTCACTTCCCGGAGCGCCGAGAGCTCCAGGCGGCACTCTACGAGGACGCAAAAGGGCTGCTCGAAGACGATCACGTCGACATACAACTGTCCACCGAGGTTGGGTACCGGTTCCTCCAGGAGATCCGCCGGGAGTTCGCGGCGGTATGCGTCGCAACGGGTCGCCCGGTATGGCGGTCCGGCCAGGAACCATATCACGGTCAGACCATGACCGGCGGCCCAAAGGACCTGCTCCAGGCGTTGTATAATCGCCGTTCGCCCCTTCCGCCGGACATAGTCGTGGAAGGCAACGGTCGTGCACCGCTAACGATCGCCATGGCCGCCACCGGGGCCGGCGTCGGGCGCGTGCGGCTCGTCACGAGCGGCGATGCAACCGTATCAAGACCGTGGCACAGAGACCTCCGGGAGGCGATGGAACGGGGTGTCGAGGTCATTCGCCATACGCGCGTCCGCGCGTACCAAGTTCTTCCCGACGCTTCGTATGTTTTGGAAGCGCACGACGCGGCAAACGGAGAAACCCGACAGATGATAACGGCCGCGTTTGCCTCAGTGACGGCTCGTGAGCGAGAACCCTGGGTAGACGCTGTCGAGGAGAAGGCTGGAAATCTCTACGTCGCCGGTGAGGCGTCGACGGCGGAGACGACGCTGACGGCAGCGGTGATGGGGGGCCTTCGGACGGGTCGTTCGATCGCGGCAAACATCGCCGACAGGAGAAACCGTGGCGACGCTTGAGACGCGGTTCTGCGGCATTCCCCTGGTGAACCCCTTCCTGCTCGCCTCTTCGCCGAGTACCGACGACCTGGGAATGATCGCCCGCGCCTTTGAGGCGGGTTGGGCAGGGGCAGTGCTCAAGACCACGTCAGTGGAGTCCGACGAAGTTCGCATCGCATATCCCATCATGAAATCCGCCGGCCACGGGCCGGCGATGCGCGGCCTCTTCAACACGGATCTCATATCGGAAAAACGTGCCGACGAAATGCTCGAGATCGTCCGGCAACTCAAGGATCGCTTTCCCGATCGGCGCGTCATCGTGAGCATCGAGGCTTCGAACCGGTCTGATTGGGAATCCCTGGCACGGCGATCGCGCACGGCCGGGGCGGACTTGGTGGAAATCGCGCTTTCGTGCCCACAGGGCACCGATCTGGAAGGGTATGATTCCGAGTACGGCACGATCAGCCACGACCCGACCCTGACGCGAACGGTCACCGCCTGGGTCGTTGAAGCGGCCAGGCCGATGCCGGCGTACGTCAAGCTGAACTCGGGGGTAACGGATATCACGGCGATCGCCGCGGCAGCGGCAGAGGGAGGTACCGCCGGCTTCTGTGTCATGGATTCCCTGGAGTCCCTCCGAGCGCCGGAACTCGATTCGCTCCGGCCCGATCCCGGTGTTGAGGGCCTCACATCCCGTGGCGGGTACTCGGGGCGTGCGATCAAACCGGTCGCGCTGAATGTCCTGTCCAAAGTGGCGGCAATGAACCACGGTCTTCCCATTTCCGGGGTCGGCGGCGTCTACGACTGGCGCGACGCCGTCGAGTACTTCCTGCTCGGTGCGTCGAACGTGCAAGTATGCACCGGTGTCATGCAGCGCGGTTTCTCGATCATCGATGACCTCCTGGACGGAACGCTCCGGTGGATGGAACGGCACGGCTTTTCCACACTCGACGACTACCGGGCCGGGGCACTATCATCCATCGTTGACAACGAATCGCTGCGCCGCGACGTGCCGATCTACTACGAGATCGATCCGGACGGCTGCATCGGGTGCGGGCTCTGCTACGTTGCGTGTCGCGACGGAGGGCACCAGGCGATCGAGTTCGACTCACGCACGCGCAGAACGACGATCGTGAAAGAGCTCTGCGTCGGGTGCGGATTCTGCAGGGGGGTATGTCCCATCGACGGAGTTATCCGACCGCGGTAACGTTGTTCGACGGGGGTTTCAAGGGGAACGAGATTCTCCAGTGGGCACCGGCGCGGTATGTGTAGGAGAGTTCACCGTCGAGCTGTTCCACCAGCGACCGGATCATCATGAGACCAAAGCTGTGGGGGTGCTCCAGGTCTACCTCGGGTGGGAGTCCCCCACCCGTATCGAAGACTTCGACGATCATCATCCCTCCGCGGTGGGAAACACGGACCGTCACGTGGATTTCGCCGTTGGCGTTACTCCCATACTTCACCGAATTCAAGACGAGTTCACTCAAAATGATGCCGTGGGGAACCGACGTCTCCAGGCCAATCAGGAAACCGCCGGTCTCGACGTTGGATCGGACGTCGCCCGGTCTCGTCGCGTAGCCGGTAACCACGGTGTCGACTATCCGCCGCGTGTACTCTCCCACGTCGATCTGCCCGATCACGGAAGATTCGTACAGGTGCTCGTGGACTTCCGCGAGGGCGACGACCTTCAAACGTAACTCCTTCAATGCGTTGCTCGCCTCTTCGTTTGCCATTCCCTGGCCGCGCAGGCTAAGCAGGCTGGAGATGAGTTGCATGTTGTTTTTGACGCGATGGTGCAGCTCACGGAGGATCACCTCTTTTGTCTGGTTTGCCGTTTCCAACTCCCGGTAGAGGTGAGCGTTCCGTATAGCGGCGGCCACGTGGGCTGCAAAGCCGTTGGACAGGGCGATCTCAGTCTCAGAGAAGGGGTTCACGCTGGAACGGTCAATCGCGATCATACCAACGACCGTGTCACGGGCGATCAACGGTACACCGAGCCAGGATCGTATGTGACCTGAAGTAAACTCACCGGCAGCGGACTGGAAATGGGGATACTCGACGACAGCGTCAGGAAGTGACACGTGGCGCCGGTTTTTGACGACGTAGTAGTTGGGAAATCTGTCTTCCAGCGGAAACTCGAGCCCGTTCACGGTGTCGGGGTCTTCGAAACCGGCACAGGCAACGATACGAACCATCCCCTCGTCGAGCACCTGGACACTGGCGGTATCGAAGGGGACACCACGGTGGAGAAACTCGAGTGTTGTCCGGTACACTGCTTCGATATCCGTGATTTCTCCTGCAAGAAGCGCGGCAAAGTCGAGCAGCAGTTCGAACCGTTGCGCGTTGTCCGCCTGCATCTCGAGAATGGCGTGGCTTTCGGTGATATCCCGCGCCACCACGGCGACCCCCGAGGGTATCTCGTCGGGATTCAGGATAGGCGTAAGCGTGAACTCCAGGTGGTAGGTTTTGCCACCCACCGTGTACACGTCCCGTTCAACGATCTGCGTTCCCTCAAGGGCGCGCTCGTATCGCCGGCGCCAGCGGTCGCTATCATCACCCGTCGCCGCTTCAAGGATATTTGCTCCCCGCTCGAGCTGGACGCCGTACAACGCCGCGAAGGCAGCCTGGAATACCGGGTTGATAGCGGTGATGATAAAGGCAGTGTCTACGGACCACATACCGTCGGCGGCGCTTTCGACCAGAACACGGTACACCGATGCATCACTGGGGGGCGAGGCCATTGCGCGATTGTATCACGCCTTGTGTGTTCCTCGAAGAATCCCTAGTGTTAGACGACACCCTACCCGGGTGGGTGGGGTCACGGATGGATTCACGGGCGTATGATACGAACATGAACAAAAATAACAACACAAACGGTCTGCACGGCTTCTCCACGGATCTTGTGGAGTTGGCGACCACCGCCGAACGCTTTGTCGCAATGGTCGGCGGGAACGGGGTCATCCCCCGGAGCGCCACGGCGATCGGTTCCGGGTTCTACGTCACAGCGGCCCTCGACGGGATGCCGGGCGAGACGATTCGAGTCGTTGTCGCGGGCGAAAGGGAGTTCACGGCGACCGTCATCGAATTCTGGCCCCGGGAGCACCTCGCCTTGATCAGCTCCGACGACGGCGCAACCGCAGAAGGGGCGCTCGCCGTGCTCGAAACGGAAGAGGAACCGGTGCCGCTTGGAAGTGTGGTCGTAACCGTCGCCTACCCGTCTCCGGAAGGTCCCGAGGTGCGCCTGGGGGTAGTGCGTTGCGTTGGGCGCGATGGCGATTACATCCAGACAGACGATTCTCCATTCCCCGGTTTTGCCGGCGCCCCTGTGGTCGATACGGCGGGCAGACTCGTGGGTGTCACGCGCCTGGGCGCAGGCGGCAACCAGAGTCAGGTCGCAACGATCCGCGGCCTGGCCGCAATCCTACGGGGAGAACGAACGGCTCCCCGGCGAAAGGGAGCGCCCCTGGGGCTTGGAATCCAGACCCACGGCGTGGCGCTGCCGGAATCGGCGCGGGCCGTGCTTGCTTCGAATCAGGAATCGGGCCTTTTCGTGGCCGACCTGTTGCCGGAAGGTGGTGCGGCGGAGGCGGGAGTGCTCTTTGGCGACGTCATCGTTGCGGTGGATGGCCACGCCGTAACGGGTCCACAGGAACTCCACGAACGGTTGGAGGAGCGCGCCTCGGGCGAAACGGTTGAAGTGCGCCTCCTGCGCGGTGGATCCATCGTTCCCGTGACGGTAACGCTGACGGAACTCTCCACGGAAACGCCGGGACGCGATGATGCCGAACAGGGGCACCGCGGCGACGAGTGCTGTGGTCATGGCGGTGGCCACCGCGGCCATGGAAGGCGCGGCGGCAACCATGGACACGGCCGAGGCAGGTGGGGAGCGTGGTCGGCGCGCCGGATGATGGGCTGATTGTCGTTGCGGTGGTGGGCCCGGCCTTTGTGTCGGCCCGGGTCGCCCGCCTCCTCTCCCCCCTTGCCGAAGACGAGGGCTGGGAGGTCACTCTCCAGCAACCGGACGAACTCGACGGATACGAGGATCTCATCGTGGTCGTTGACGGCAACCCGCCGGATTTTCCGGCGGCGCCGGACGGTACGGCACCGGTTCTTTGGCTGGTGCCGCCCGGCGAGGCTCTGCCCGATCTGGCGGCGTTTGTCCGGGACGGCAACGGAATCCTCACCGACGACGCGTCGACGAAGGAGATTTTCGCGGCGTGTCGCGCTCTACTGGCGGGACTCGCGGTGGTGAGTCCGGCTCACGTTACGGCGGCCCCGGAGCCCCTCCCGGCTCTCACCGCCGCGGAACAGGCGGTGTACGACGGCGTGCGCGCGGGGCAATCCAACCGGGAGGTCGGCGAAGCGCTGGGTATCACCGTCAACACGGTCAAGTTCCACCTGACGTCGATCTACCAGAAGTTGGGTGTCCACAACCGTACAGCCGCGGCGGCGAGGTCGTCCGGCGACGTGTTACTCTGACCCCCACAACGAGCCATCGCGAGCACACGTGGCGGTACGTTCCGTGGCCGCGGTGATCATCTCGGTCGTCGCGCTCAGCCGTCGGTCAAACAGCCGTCGGATGCGGGCTGGACGTTCTTGATGAATTTCCAGAGCGTCCCACGCGTGGCCTTGTACGGAGGCATGTCCCACGCCTCCCGGCGCCCGGCGAGTTCGGCCTCCGAAAGCGAGACGTTCAAGGTTCGCTGAGCCGCGTCGATTTCGATCGTGTCTCCGTTCTGAACGAGCGCCAGCGGACCGCCCTCCTGCGCCTCCGGGCAGATATGCCCCACGATGAAGCCGTGACTTCCGCCGGAAAAGCGTCCGTCCGTGAGCAGGGCCACATCCTTCCCGAGCCCGGCACCCATGATGGCGCTGGTGGGTGTGAGCATCTCCGGCATTCCCGGTCCGCCCTTGGGTCCTTCGTAGCGGATGACTATGACCTCCCCCTTTTGAATCTCACCCGCCTCGAATCCCGCCATCATCGCCTCCTCGGAATCGTAGACGCGGGCGGGACCGACGAAGCGTTCCCCTTCCTTGCCGGTTATTTTCGCAACGGCACCGTCCGGCGCGAGGTTGCCCCGAAGAATCTGGATGTGTGCCGTGGACTTGATAGGACGTTCAACGGGGCGAATGATCGGCTGGGACCGGTCGAGGTCCGGCACGTCGGCGACGTTTTCCGCCAGCGTCCCGCCGGTAACCGTCAGGCACTCGCCGTTCATGAGTCCGTGTTTTATGAGAAACTTCATGACCGCCGGCGTTCCACCGATGTCATGTACGTCTTCCATCACGTACGTTCCGCTCGGTTTCAAATCGCCCAGCAAGGGGACGCGATCGCTCGCTGCCTGCACATCTTCGAGCCCAAGGTGGATGTCTACGGTCCGCGCCATGGCGATGACGTGGAGAACGGCATTGGTTGAGCCGCCCAGAGCCATGATCACCGCAAGCGCGTTGTCAAAGGCCTCACGGGTCATGATCTGAGACGGCCTGAGATCGCGTTCCAGGAGCGTACGCATGTATTTGCCGGCGCTCCGACACTCGTCCACTTTCTCCGGCGAATCGGCGGGCGCGGACGCGCTGGCCGGCAGGCTCATACCAAGCGCCTCGATCGCGGAAGCCATCGTGTTTGCCGTGTACATGCCGCCGCACGCACCGGGACCGGGGCAGGAGTGACGGACAATCTCCCGGCGCTCCTCCTCGGTTATTGTCCCCGCCAGGTATTCGCCGTAGCTCTGAAATGCGGAAACGATGTCCAGTTTTGCCTGGGAAGCGGTGCAACCGGCGCGGATCGTACCGCCGTAGACCATGATCGACGGGCGATCGAGGCGCGCCATGGCCATGACGCAGCCGGGCATGTTCTTGTCGCACCCGGGAAGCGTTACCAGGCCGTCGTACCACTGCGCGGCGGTCAGCGTTTCGATCGAATCGGCAATGATCTCCCGGGACTGTAGCGAATAGCTCATGCCCTCGGTTCCCATGCTCATGCCGTCGCTCACACCAATCGTGTTGAACCGCATTCCCACGAGCCCGGAACTCTCCACGCCCTCTTTCACCCGCTGCGCCAGGTCGAGCAGGTGCATGTTGCACGGGTTGCCTTCGAACCAGACCGATGCTATTCCGATCTGCGCCTTGTCCATGTCGGCGTCGGTCATGCCCGTGGCGTACAACATCGCCTGTGAAGCGCCCTGTGACTTCGGCTGCGTAATTCGCGAACTGTAACGGTTGAGTTGTGCCATCGTGTTCGTAATATATCGCTCAGGAACGATCGGAGGCGAGACCCCGCCGGCGTACCGTCTCCCGGAAGCGAAGGCGCCGCCAGCCGCGGAGTGCGGCGATCCTCCTGAGCCGGGCATCGGGATTGACCACGACCGCTTCTCCACACGCCTCGAGAAGCGGTACGTCGTAGAACGAATCGGAATAGAACACCGCGTCGTTCAGTGTCTCGCCGCGTTCCGCAAAGAGCGCCGCCACAGCCGTGCGTTTGTGTTCTCCAAAAACGGCCTCCCCGACAACGTTCCCGGTGCTCAGACCGCGGACAAACTCGAGTTGCGTCGCGACAACCTCCTCGATTCCCAGGTGATCCGCCAGCGGTTTCACCAGGAAAAGGGGCGACGAGGAGGCGATGACCAGACGGCCCCCCGATGCCCGGATCGAATCGATCAGATCCAGGGCGCCGGTGAAGACCATCCCGGAACCGCGATCGCGAAAGGAGGCCCTCGATAGCTCGTCCAGGTCTTCCTTGAGTATGCCCTGGAACGAACGGAACTCCGTATTCATGAAGTCCGGGCTGATAATGGCGAGCTTGTAGAGAAGCCACTGGAACGGGAACTTTGCAACCTGACGGAACGAGATCAACCCGCTCCGGAGCGCTGCCCGCACAAACCACCCGCCCGTGCTACCGCTGATAAGCGTGTGGTCCACGTCGAAAATGTGCGTCCTCATGTGCCCCCGGAAGCGGGGGGCGCCACCGTCAGTTCCCCGGTGTCGGGAATCGTCACGGCGGAACCACAGACGGTACACAACACAGGCGGGCCTTCCGTAACGGTGAACCGGTACTCGTCGTGGCGCAGGACCACGTGAAGCCTGCTCTCGCCCCACCGAATCGAAAAGTCGAGGCCGCCCCACTCCGCCGGAAGGCGGGGATCAAAGGAGAGGTTCCCATCGAAGGACCGCATACCCCCGAAACCGTAGGCCAGGGTCATCCATACTCCACCGGTGGATGCGATATGAACACCGTCAACGACGTTGCCCGCTACGTCCGCCAGATCCATGAAGAGGGCATACCGGAAGTACTCGAGGGCCTTCTCTTCGTATCCGATTTCCGCCGCCAGAATTGACTGCACACACGCGGAGAGCGATGAATCGCCGGTGGTGATCGGATCGTAGTAATCGAAATTACGCTTCTTCTGTTCCAGATCGAACTCGTCACCCAGCAGGACCAGAGCGAGGACGACATCCGCCTGCTTGATGACCTGGTGACGGTAGATCACCAGGGGATGGTAGTTCAGGAGCAGCGGGTACCTGTCGCGGGGTGTACCGGCAAAGTCCCACCGTTCCTTTTCGAGAAAACTGTCGTCCTGTGGGTTGATGCCCCGTTTCTCGTCAAAGGGTACGTACATCGACGACGCCGCGCGTTCCCACAGGCCGATTTCATCCTCCTTCAGACCGGTCCGGTGAACGAGACGGGCGTAATCGTCCGGACGTTCCGATAGGAGCCACCGCGTCTTTTCGGCAGCGTACCTGAGGTTACGACGCGCCATGAGGTTGGTGAAGGTGTTGTCGTTCACGACGGTGGTATATTCGTCGGGACCGGTCACCCCGTGAATGTGGAAGGTGTCATCGTCGGGATCAAAGAAACCGAGGCTGACCCACATGCGCGCGGTTTCCACCAGAATTTCCACCCCAACCTCCACCAGGAGATCGTCGTCACCGCGCGCCTCGACGTAGTGTTTGACGGCGTAGGCGATGTCCGCGTTGATGTGGTACTGCGCCGTTCCCGCCGCGTAGTAGGAGGACGCCTCGTCGCCGCTGATCGTGCGCCACGGGAAGAGTGCGCCCGCCTCCGAGAGTTCACCGGCGCGCTGCCGCGCCTTCTCCAACATGCTGTGCCGGAAACGGAGCAAGTTTCGAGCAATCCGCGGTTCCGTGAAGGTCAGAAACGGCGTCACGTAGATTTCGGTGTCCCAAAAATAGTGTCCCTCATACGCCCGGCCGGTAAGCCCCTTTGCGGGGATCCCTGTTGTCTCCGCCCGGGCCGACGCCTGGCAGAGCTGAAAGATGTTCCAGCGGATCGCCTGCTGGACGCGCGGTTCCGAGTCCACGACGACGTCGGATCGTTCCCAGAAATGGTCCAGGTACGTTCGTTGTGCCGCGGCGATCTCTTCGTACCCGCCGGCAACGGCCCGGTCCAGGGTGCGATTGCACCGGTCGACAAGCTCTTTGCCGGGAACCTCCCGAGAAGTGTGGTAGCTGAAGTACTTGGTGATCCGTATCGGCACACCGGCGCGCGCCTGGATAACGAACACGACCTTACCCAGGTCTTCGGACCAACTCGCGGTGGAACTCCACTCATTTTCCGTTTCCACCGCATGGTCGATGCCGACCCCCAGAGTCATCCGCGAATTCGTTGTGGCATATCCGGTGACGATACGCAGATCGCGTTCATGGTGGTCCCGCGCATTGAGAACACGATCCACGAATCCCCGGGCACGCCGCGGATCGTGTCCGTTTCCCCCGACCGGTTCGTCGCCGGCAACGCCGTCCTGCCGATTCACCATCTGTGAGGAAACGACCACGGACGCGTCGGTATCAACTTCCACATCGAAGACAATCACCCCCAGGTGGCGGTACTCCAGAGACACAATCCGGCTGGAGCGAATCGAGACCTGCTTCCCTGACGGAGACGACCAGTTCACATCGCGCCTGAGGACGCCCGAGGCAAAATCGAGGGTTCGTTCGTAGTCCGTGAGGCGTGCCGTGGGGAGATAGAGTGGTTCGTCGTCCACGTGGAGCTTTAGAAGAGTTACGTCCGGCACGTTGACAATCGTCTGGCCGGTCCTGGCGAAGCCGAACGCCTCCTCGGCGTGAACGATTGGCCACGTTTCGTGAAAACCGTTGCAGAACGTACCGGCCTCGATTGACGGACGTCCCTCCTCGAACATGCCGCGGACACCCAGAAAGCCGTTTGACAAACTGAAAAGCGTTTCCGCGTTTCCCATCCAGGTGCGATCGAAGCCCGTTTCGACAATCGCCCACTCGTTCGGCGGGTAGAGCACGTCCGGCAGATGCTCGATGTTCCTCGGAATCATATTCGTAGTGTTATGGAGTAGGACGTCAAAGGCAAGGTCGGAGATCAGTCCAGGGACCGCACCTGGAGCGTCCCAATCCGCCCGTCCTCCGACTGAACAAAGGTGAGGAGAACCCGTTCCCACGACTCACCCCGGCCCCAGTCGGCGATGATACGAACGACGCGACCGTCCACGTCATTCCGACGCACCCGAACCCCGACGCCGGCACCAAAAACATCATCCGAGATCCAAGCGTCGCGGTGTTCGGGGGGAACTGTCTGCTCAAAGAACGTCACGCCGCCTTCGGGCGCAAACATCGCCCGGGCGGTCCGTTCGTCGCCATCATTGATGGCGATGATCAGGAGGCGGGCTGTCCATATCGGTTCTCGACTCGGGCTGGCCATTGAAACGGCGTCCTGCGCCGGAAGCAAGGAGCTCGCGCAAACGAACAACACCATCGCGAATACGCTCGTCAAAGAATCGGTCATCGGTCGAAGATACTACCGTTTCGTTGGCGGCGTCGGCAAGGAACCCCTCGATCTTGCGTACCGCCCGGTCGAGTTCGTTGTCCATCCGGTAGCGCGTACCGGTGGCACGCACGGGCAGCGGGTACCGATCGAGGTTGTTCATGAACGAGGTAAGGCGCGTTTCAAGTGTCTCAACGGTTGCATAGGTGCCCCATCCCGACTCCTCCAGCTTCCTGGCGTTTAACCACTGCTCGTACTGTCCGGTCTGGGGCACGACGAAGACCGGCTTTTTGAGTACCAGCGCCTCGCTCATGAACTGGTGCCCGGCACTGGAGATCACGGCCCGGCATCGCCGCAGATAGTCGATGATGTCTTTGTTCGGATCGGGGAAGACGACAACGTTGTTGATAGCCAGACGCCCCAGGGCCCGCATCATGAGTTTTCGATACCCCGGCTTGAGATAGACGACGAAGAAGTCCTCCGGCGGTACCTCCGCAGAGGTGAGCGCTTTCCGTACCACCGGCCCTACGTCACCGTCGTAAAACGATACCACCAGCTTGCGGTGATATTTGCCCATGAGGAGGATCGAGATGACCCGCGCGGTCAACGCTTCCAGTGAGTAGTCGCGCTGCCGCAGTACCACCGCCGGATGGTTGATCTGCAGAATCGGTATGGAACGTTTGTCCGCGGCGAATGAGCTGTACGGGTCGTAGTCACTTATCAGGGCACGCACGTTGTGGCGGCGGAATTGACGCTGAATGCGTTTGACCTCCACCGGGAATCGGATGATCGCCGGCAGGTTGCGCAGGGCGGTGCGCGCGTAGTCGATTCGCTCCCGGTACTTCACAAAAAAGAAATACGGGATGGGAACCAGTTTGACCTCTCCGAGGTTTTCCCGAAGAAAGGGGAAGAGCTTTTCCGGTGCGAAGATGACGATGTCGTAACGCTCCCGCAACATCTGCGCAAGCGCGACGGTCCGCGATGCGTGTCCAAATCCCTCCCCGGTACACGACATTGCTACTGTCATCGAAGGTACATTGCTCATCATTCCGTCAGGATTCCATTAGTGCCTCAAGAGATAACAAAAAACTAACAGAAATGTCACCATTCTCGGAAAGGTGACTGCCGAAGCGTTCAGCTCAAACAACCTGGAAGCGCTCTACAAACGTTCCCCAATTCGGCCGGGTGACGCAAACCACTCGATCGTCGTATTCAGCGATCTTCACATGGGCAACGGTTCCGGGAACGACCAGTTTATCACCAACGCCGATCTCTTTCACCAGGCCTTGCAGCGCTACTACTACTGGAAAGACTTCGAACTCGTCCTGAATGGTGACGTTGAGGAACTCCAGCGTTTTTCGATGCGGCGCATTCGCTCCCGATGGCAGAAGGTTTTCGACGTGTTTACCTCCTTTGCATCCGAAGGAAGGTTGACGCGGATCGTGGGGAACCACGACATCGCCCTGTGGAATCCCGGTGATGACGGTACCGACCGGGTGATCGAGTCGCTCAGGATAGGGTACGACGTGGGAGAGGTCTTTATCTTTCACGGTCACCAAACGTCACGGTGGTACGAGAAACATAACCACTGGGCCCAGTTTGGCCTCAGGTACCTGGCGAATCCGCTGCGAATCAAAAACCGTACCGTGGCGCACAGCAGTCGGAAGCGTTTTCTCACGGAACGCCGGGTGTACGATTTCGCGGCGGACAAGAAGATCCTCGCTATCATCGGACACACTCACCGGCCGCTCTTTGAATCGATGTCGAAGATCGATTCGCTCCAGTTCGAGATCGAGCGACTCTGCCGCAAGTACCCGGACGCAAAAAAGCCGGGCCGAATCGCGGAACGCGTGGAAGTGTTGAAGCGTGAACTCCTGGAGCTGGCGGAAAAGGAGGCGCACGGACGCGGCAGTCTGTACCGCGAACACCTGGTGGTTCCGGGCGTCTTCAATTCCGGGTGTGTCCTGGGAAAGCGCGGTATGACGGCCCTGGAGATCGAAAAGGGCACGATTCGCCTCGTTTATTGGTTTGACAAGCTGCGAACGAAAAAACGGGAACGCTATCGGAACGAGAAACCGGTGCGCCTCCACGACACCACCTACTACCGGGTAGTCGTCAAGGAGGAACCGCTATCCTACATCTTCAGTCGTATCCAACTGCTGGCCTGAGGTGCCCAGGGGATCACCCGGGATCTATTCCTGGTACGACGCCTGTAGACGTCGTTCTATATACCGAACTCCCGCGGATGCCAGCAGCACCAGAACGAGGTACTCCAAAACGAGGATCGAGTAGATTTCGAGCGGCCTGTACTCGATAACGGTCAGTTCGTTTGCCCTCCGCGTGAGCTCCTGCATCCCGATTACCGAAACAAGGGATGATATTTTGAGCATGTAGACAAACCGGTTCCCCAAGGCGGGCAGAATTCGCCGGATCGCCTGCGGGAGGATCACGTAGCGTAGCGTCTGCCGGCGGGTCAGCCCCAGAGAGAGCGCCGACTCCAGTTGGTCTGAGGCGATACTCTGGATACCGCCACGAAAGATCTCCGCCTGGAACGCGCTGTCACTGAGTGCCATGGCGAGGACGCCGGCGGCAAACACGTTGAGATCCAATCCCACTGAAACGGGAAGCCCGTAGTAGACCCATAGAATCATGACGAGGACCGGAACGGACCGGAGGAGTTCCACGTACGTCCGGTTGACGGCCGGCAGCAGGCGGCCGCGGCCGAACGCCGTTAGGGCTACGCCAAAGCCGATCGGTACGGACACTGCGAAGGCCGCCGCAGAAAGCGCGAGCGTGGGAATCAACCCGCGGATCAGGAACGATAGGTTTCGCTGACCGGTGGGTGTAAACGGCGACACGGCCCACCACGCCCATCGGTACGTACGCGTCGCGCGCGGCGCGCCGGTGGTAGCGACGACGGCGACGATGATCGCCGCGACGACGATGACGGCTGCGACGACGATGACGGCTGCGACGACGACGATCTGACGGCGCGTCATCCCCGTGTGGGCAGTCCCCATTTCTCAGCCAGCGCGTCGAAGTAGCCGGCGTAGGTCTGCATGGTGATCCAGGTGTTAACGTAGTTTACAAAAGCGGCGTCATCCCGGGGGAGGATCATCCCCAGGGGTTTCTCGTTGCGGGGATCCACGGCGACGGCAACGAGTTCCGGCTGCTGCGCCGAGAGACCTGCCGCGTCGATGCTGCTGGTGATGCTTACGTCAGCCCGGCCGGATAGGACTTCCTGGTATTCCCGCGACGGCGCCTGCACGGCAACGACCTCTGCGTTAGGAAAGAAGGCGCGCGCCTCCTCCTCAAACACCGTTCCCAGCGTGACCGCAACGGTCACATCCGCCTGGTTGATACTATCCCACGAAGTAAAGCGGTCCACGTTTTCCGCAAGCGTCATGGGTACCGTTCCCGTCGTTGCCACCGGCTCCGGATAGGCACCCTGACGGGCGCGACCCATGTTGAAACTTCCCCACAACACGATGTCGAATCGGTCCGAGGCGAGTCCCGTCATCATCTCGCCCCAACTGGTGACCACCCATTCGACCTCAGCGCCCGCGGAGGCGGCAAAGTCATTCACGGCGTCCACAAAAAACCCTTCGTACTCATTGGTGTCGGGATTTCGGTACGCCATAGGCCGGACGTCGCCCGGGTAGCCTACACGGAGCATCCCCTTTTCCAGTACTCGATCCAGGGTAGATACCGGGGTGGCCTGGGCCGGTACGGATGTACTCTGTTCTGAACGTTCGCTACAGGCGGCGATGGCCGCGATGACGGCTACGATAGCGCCCGCCTTGAACGGTGTTGTCATACACTTCTCCTTCACAGTTCTGTGAGACCGGCCAAAACATAGGGGTGTAGTCGCCGCAGCGTCAAATATTGCAACCAATTTTGTTAGGTTCATGCGGAAGATCGTTTGACCGCCCATACCCGGAGCGGTAGCTTTCGGCCATGAAGGGAAAAAATATCGGACGCCTGGCCGTCGTTGCCGTAATTGTCGCGGTTGCCCTGATCGCAGTGATCAGGTTTGACGTTCCCGAACTCCTACAACGGCTGCTCTCGTGGATAGACGACCAGGGTTTTGTCGGCGTCCTGGTTTTCATCGGAACCTACATCGCCGCTACGGTCCTCTTCATCCCCGGCAGTGTTCTGACCCTGGGGGCCGGATTCGTGTTCGGGGTAGTGGGCGGGACCGTTTCGGTTTCGATCGCGTCCACGGTAGGTGCCTTCCTGGCGTTCCTGGTAGGCCGATACCTGGCGCGGGACTGGGTTGCCGCAAAAACAGAGGGCGCCGCCGGGTTCAGGGCGATCGATGACGCGGTTGGACGGGAAGGCTGGAAGATCGTCTTCCTCACGCGGTTGTCGCCCATATTTCCGTTCAACCTGCTCAACTACGCCTACGGTCTCACCTCCGTCTCGGCACCGGCGTACCTGCTCGCCTCGTGGATCGGGATGCTCCCGGGTACCGTCATGTACGTCTACCTGGGATCCCTCGCCGCGAACCTGGCAACCCTTGGCGCCGGTGGCGGAGGACGCAGCCCCGTCCAATGGCTGCTCTACGGGCTCGGCCTGGCGGCGACGGTGGCCGTCACCATCTTTGTTACGCGCCTCGCCAAGCGAGCACTCAAGGAGGCACTGCCGGAAGCGGAACGCTCCGGTCAAGATTCGGTGCAGAACGAGGAGGTGTCGTCGTGACCCGTGATCAGATTCTCCCAAAGGACGCGTACAACGAGACGCTGCTTGATAACGTTCATCCCACGTCGTGGGAAAATCCGTCGCCCCCGGGAATGTACAACCTCGTGATCATCGGGGCCGGTACGGCGGGACTTATTACCGCCGCAGTCGCCGGATCCATGGGGGCGCGAACGGCGTTGATCGAACGGGGTCTCATGGGGGGCGACTGCCTGAACGTCGGGTGCGTTCCGTCCAAGGGTTTGATACGCGGCGCCCGGGGTCAGGCGGAGATCGACCGGCTCGCGGAAACGAACCTAACCGGTGCGAGCACGCGACGGGTAGACTTCGGCGCGGTGATGGAACGGCTGCGACGTATTCGATCGGAGATCAGTGGCCACGATTCCGCGGCGCGGTACCGTGACGAGTTCGGCATCGATGTATATATCGGTGAGGGTCGTTTCACGGGGCCCCGTTCGATCGACGTAACCGGCGACGACGGCGCGGAGCGGCACCTGCGTTTCTCCAAGGCGGTCATCGCAACGGGTGCCCGGGCCGCGGCGCCTCCCATTCCGGGAATCGAAAACACGCCGTTCCTTACCAACGAGAGCGTCTTTGGGCTGACTGAACTACCGGAGTCGCTCATTGTCATCGGCGCCGGTCCGATCGGGTGCGAGATGGCCCAGAGCTTCGCCCGTCTCGGGACGCGGGTGGAGCAAATCGAGATGGCGCCGCGCGTTCTCCCGCGGGAGGACGCCGACGTGGCGGATGTTGTGCAGCGAGAACTCGTCGCATCCGGCGTAACGCTCCACGTCGGGGTCGCGGTCAAAGCGGTCTCCGGCGACGCCACCTCGGTAGCGGTCACCTATGCGGACGCTGCCGGGACCGAGAAAACGGTGCCCGCCGCGAAGGTGCTGGTCGCGATCGGCAGGGCTCCCAATCTCGATTCGCTCGATCTACAACGCGCCGGCGTACAAGCTCACGCCCGGGGAATCCAGGTGAACGACTACCTGCAGACCACCAATCGACGGGTTTACGCCGCCGGTGACGTGGCATCGCCCTATCAGTTCACACATATGGCGGAAGTGGCGGCGTCAATTGTCGTTCAGAACGCGCTCTTCCTCCGGACGGGAAAGATCAACCGGGCGGTAGTCCCCTGGTGCACCTACACGTCGCCGGAAGTCGCGCACGTGGGCCTCTCGGAGCAAGAGGCTGAACGCGCGGGTACCGCCGTTGACGTCTACCGACACGACCTTGCCGAGGTAGACCGGGCGCGCCTGGACGGTGAGGCGGAGGGATTTGTGAAGCTGATCACTCCCAGGGGCAAACTCAAGATCCTCGGCGCAACGATCGTGGCGAGTCACGCCGGTGAAATGTTGCCGGAAATCGTTCTGGCCATGCAGAACGATCTCGGGATAGACAAGCTCGCGTCGGTCGTTCACCCCTACCCCACCCAGGCGGAGGCGATAAAGCGCGCCGCCGCGGGCTACCTGAGGGCAAAACTGACGCCCCGGGTAAAACGGATCATGGGACGGTGGTTCGCCTGGACGCGATAACGAAAAGACCACCGGCTGAAGCGCTTGACACCGTTGCGGGATGATTCTATACATAAGAACATTCCACGACGGAGGTTAGAGAATGAGTCAGATCAAGTTTGTCCTCGGTGAGGATCGGTTGCCCGCTGCCTGGTATAACGTGCAGGCGGATCTGCCCAAGCCACTCAGCCCGCCGCGCCACCCTGCAACCGGCCGGCCCTTGACACCGGATGATCTGGCACCGCTCTTCCCGATGGCGTTGATCATGCAGGAAGTGAGCCAGGAACGAGAGATCGAGATTCCCGAGGAGGTTCGTGAGATCTACCGCCAGTGGCGGCCCACGCCGCTCTTTCGCGCGCGTCGCCTTGAAGCCGCGCTCGATACGCCCGCCAGGATCTACTATAAATATGAGGGCGTCAGCCCAACCGGTTCACACAAGCCCAATACCGCCGTCGCGCAGGCGTACTACAACAGGCAGGAAGGTATCACGCGCCTCACCACGGAGACGGGAGCCGGGCAATGGGGAAGCTCCCTGGCGATGGCCGGCGCCATGTTCGGCGTGGATGTAAAGGTCTTCATGGTGAGCGTCAGTTACGGGCTCAAGCCGTACCGCCGGGCCATGATGGAGTCCTTCGGCGCGAGCGTCTTTCCGAGTCCGAGCACCGAAACGGAAGCGGGTCGCGCGATCCTGGCGGAACACCCCGATTCCACCGGCTCTCTCGGCATCGCGATCTCTGAAGCGGTGGAAGTGGCCGCCAAGGATCCTGAGGCGCGCTACAGCCTGGGGAGCGTCCTGAATCACGTCTTGATGCATCAAAGCGTGATCGGTCTGGAGGCGATCGAGCAGATGGAAATGGCCGACGCCTGGCCGGACGTCATCGTGGGAGCCACCGGTGGCGGCAGCAACTTCGCGGGTATCGCCTTTCCCTTTGTGGGGAAAAAGCTCCGTGGCGAAGGGGAGGTACGCCTGGTGGCGTGCGAACCCGCGGCGTGTCCCAGTTTGACCAAGGGAACGTACGCCTACGACTACGGTGATACGGCCCACCTGGCACCATTGGTAGAGATGCATACCCTGGGCAGCACCTTTGTCCCGCCGGCGATTCACGCCGGTGGCCTCCGCTACCACGGCATGGCGCCGCTCGTGAGCCATTTGAAAGAGCTGGACCTCCTGGAGGCGCGCTCCTTCGATCAGATGAAAACCTTCTCCGCCGGTATCCAGTTTGCCAAGGCGGAAGGAATCATTCCGGCGCCGGAAGCGAACCACGCTGTAGCAGGAGCCATCGAAGAAGCGCTCCAGGCGAAAGAGACCGGCGAAGAACGAACGATCCTTTTCAACCTCTGCGGACACGGCTACTTTGACATGCAGAGCTACATCGACTACAACGCCGGGAAGCTACACGCCTACGAGTATCCGGAGAGCGAGATTTCCATGGCCCTCGCCGGGTTGCCGACGATCCCCGCGGAATAGCCCACCCCGGCGTCTGACGGAGTCCGGCCTCGGCCCTCCACCGCCGTTTCTCACGCGAACCGCTCACCGCGGCGTCTGTGGGAGTCCGTACAGCCGCACATCGCCCGCACGGCGGGGGACATTCACCCCGCCGGGTGCGGACCGGGCCGTCGGGCACGGCTAGGGAGCGGGTGACGCGGTACCGGCACGCCGGGCGGCGGCCACGGTCCGTTCCGCCAGCCCACGGATGCTCAGTTTCTTCATACCGCGAACGTACGTGGTTAGTTCGTCACCGATCGGTTCCTTCCACCGGTCGGGAATTGCTTCCGCGCCGCCGCCGGCCACCGCAACGGCGGTCAGGATTTGCGCCGCGTTGCAGTCCACGTCCTGCCCCTCCATTGCGATGATATGGAGCGTCTCGTCGAAATCGCCCGCGCCGAACCAGAGCGCTACGACCTCGGCACAGGCGTTTGGATAGGCGTGTACCCAGTTGTACCGTTCGTACCGCTTCTCACAGGCGTCCCAGGCGTCGCGCCACGACGCGGAGCGCTTACATCGGTCAAGCGCGAACCCCACCACGGATGCGTACTCGCTGCCGTCGGGCAAGGACAGAACGGTCTCCTCCAGGAGCGCCCGCATGTCCCGCTGCACAAAGGCGCCCGCAACGAGCGCGGCGTTGAACACCTCGCCGATGATCCCGTTGTTGCTATGGGAGACGCTCCCGTCGAGCCACGCCAGGCGCGCGGCCTCGCGGGCGTTCCCCGGTGCCACCAGTCCGCATACGGCGCCCCGCATCTGCGCGCCGATCCACTCGGAAAAGGGGTTGTGTGTCCGCCCGCTCTCGGGGGCCACTATACCCGCCTGGAGATTGCGCAGAGCGACCATTTCCGCGGACCATCCAAAGGGTATGAGCGACACCCAGTTGATGCCGATCTCGCGCGCCGTCACTTCTCGGCCTGCCGCTTCAAAGGCTACCAGGAAGGCGAGTTCGAAGGTCATGTCGTCGTTGTATGTGGACGGCGGTACGAGGTAGTCTCGGATCTCTCCAAAGGCCTCGCGCAGGCGCGCGGCGGTGTACCCCTCGATCGAGGTTCCCACGGCGCCGCCCACGATCTGACCCAGCCAGCCGGCGTACACCGCGTCACGATACGACGCTTCATCGAGTTCCAGTGGCCGTACATCCGGGAACGACGCGTCCGACAAAAACTGTTCCCACGTATCGTAGTGTGCAAAGGTCCAGTACGGCGATGTATCGTCGCGCTCGGCGTCGTTGATGGCGGCCTGCAGCTCCACGTGGGCGCGAATAAGCGCCGGCATATCGTTCGCTTCCAGTGCGGTTAGGCCCGCTTCGACGAGCCCTTCCCAGCCCGGTACCGTCATTCCGCGGTTCTCCAAGGCTTGGACCGCCGCTTCCATAAGCCGCTCCGGCGCACCGGACCCGGGTACCTCGCTGTACCACTGGAGCCGTATGGCCGCGTCCTGGCTCGCTTCCAGACCCTCGATGGCGCCCCACGACCCGTCCTGTTCCGGCCGGAGAACCGGCCGTGCTCCCACAAATAGTTCCCGTTCTCGTTGCCACGCTTTCATGTTTGCTATACTACCATCCCAGGCGGCACAATGTACCGGATTCTAATTGTCGACGACGAGCCGATAGTGCGCGAAGGGATCTCATCCACGATCGATTGGAATGCCCACGGGTTCGAACTCGTTGGGGCGTGCAAGGATGGTCGGGAGGGTCTGCAGGCCTTTGAAACGCTCAAGCCCGACGTGGTCATCACCGACATCTGTATGCCCTTTGTAGACGGACTGGAACTGGCCGCGTGGATTGGTGAGGAACACCCGAACGTGCGGACCATCCTCCTCACCGGACACGACGAGTTTGACTACGCCCAGGAGGCGGTACGGCTGCACGTACGCGACTTTCTGCTCAAACCGATCACGGCGAACGAACTTCGATCCGTCCTGGACGACGTCAAACGAGACCTGGATGGCGAGGTTCGCCGGAGAGAAGAGCAGAGTCACCTGGAGGCGCAACTCGCAGAGAGCGTTCCCCTCCTCCGGGAACGATTCCTGAACAGGCTCATTCGCGGCCACGTTCTGCCTGCTGACGCGAACCGCCGACGAAACGTCCTGGAGATCGATCTCTCGGGCAACGCCTATGCGGTCGCCCTGTGCGATTTGGACTCCCCCGACGGTGGTGACGAGCTATCGGGAATCGCCCTGACGCGAATCGCCGCGGATTCGGCGGGGAACAACGCCGAGGTCTTTTCCACCCCCGATGAGGAGAGCGTCCTCGTGGTCGCCGAGGATTCCTTTCCCGAGTGTGCCGCCCGCGTCCTCTCCTGCGCCGAAGAGGTATCCAGGAGCGTTACGCGAGAGATGGCACGGAGCGTTTCGATAGGAATCGGAAAGCCGGTGGCTCGCCTCGAAGAGATCGAACGCAGCTATCGGGAGGCCAAGTCCGCCCTGGAGCGTCGATTCGTGCTGGGTTCCACCCGGATCATCACCACTGACGAGGCGCGGGGAAGCGATGAGCCGGCCGAGTCTGCAGGCCGGCGCGACCCGCGCGACCGCTTTGTCCGATCGATTCGAACGGGAGCCGCTTCGGAAGCGCGCGATGCCCTGACGACACTCGTGAACTCCTTCGAGGCTCGCGGCGTTGATCGTGATGCGTGCCTCGTGTCGATGCAGCGCCTCCTGGCCGACACGCTCTCGGCCCTGGAGGAACTCGGTGTCGACTATCGCCGTGTGGAACATCTCGGGGCCAATCCCTTCGAACGACTGGCGGCGCTCAAGACGCTTCGCCAGATGGAATCGTGGTTCCTGGAAACGGAAAAGGCGATCCGGTCCACTCTCGAACACCGGCGCGATGACCACTCCCGGCGCAAGGCCGTTGCCGCGGAAGCGTACATCCGGGAACACTTCAACGAAAACAACCTCTCCCTTTCGCGGGTCTGTTCCGCCCTTTCCGTGAGCAAGAGTTACCTGAGCCCCGTTTTCAAGGCGCACACCGGGGTGACCTTTGTCGAGTACCTGACAAAAACGAGGATGGATCGCGCCTGCGAGTTGCTTGCACACGGCAATCTTCGGACCTACGAGGTCGCGGAGGAGGTGGGATTTCGCGACGCCCACTACTTCAGCGTGACCTTCCGAAAGCAAACGGGCGTGACGCCCACCGAGTACCGCGCCCGGGCGCGGGAGGGCACCGCGTGAGAGGTCGCCCAAGGAGCCGGATCCAGACGACGATTGCCCTCGCCTTCACCGCCCTCGTTGCCGGAACCGCCCTGGTCATCGCGCTCCTCTCGTACACCTTTACCGAAGAGGCGGTTCGGCGTACGTCGCAGGACTATACGTCGCAACTGATCGGACAGGTACAGACGAGCATCGACACCTATATCGCTCATATGGAGTACATAGCGGAAGTTGTACACTTGAACGAACAGGTGCAGGCCTATTTCGGCGAGGAACGGAGCGCTCCGGCGGCAGACGCATCGGGGCAAACCGCCCGGCGAGACCAGATCATCTCCTTCCTCGACTCGATCTCAAGAACACGGGACGACATCTCGCTGATCCTCATAGTGGGCGATAACGGCGAAATCGTCACCCACGACAACTCACTGGAGATCAACGGCAACGTCCTGGTACCGAATCAGGAGTGGTACCGCCGCGCGATCCGTTCGAGCGGTTGGACGGTAGTCTCGCCGCCGCACGTACAGAACATCATTCGTGGTGTCTACCCCTGGGTGATTACCCTGAGCAGAACGATCAACGATCGCGAAACGGGACGAGCACGCGGCGTCATGCTGGTGGACCTCAACTTCTCGGTTATCAACGAACTGGTCAATCGTGTTACCTTCGGCCGGAAAGGGTACCTCTTCATCGTCGATCCCGACGGACGAATCGTCTATCACCCGCGGCAGGAGTTGATTTACAGCGGGTTGGAACGCGAGTACATCGACCGTGTTCTATCCAATACCTACGGCTCCTTTACCGTAGAGGACGGTCGGGGCGAGCGCGTGTACACCGTCCGGTCATCCACCCGCACCAGGTGGCGTACGGTGGGAGTCGCCTATTCGTCGGAACTCGTCCGCAACCGGGATCGGATCGGGCGGTACTACACGTGGTGGGCGCTCCTCTGTCTGTTGGTGGCGATTGCCGTCTCCTTTGTCGTATCCGTGTACCTTTCCAGGCCGATCATGCGCCTGCGGGAGTCGATGAAGGCGGTCGAACGGGGCAACTTCGATATCCAGGTGGACGTCCATACGTCCAACGAGATAGGGGACCTGGCGCGGGACTTCTCGATCATGGTGGCCCAGATCAGAAAACTCATCCGGAAAAACGCCGCGGACCTCGAACAAAAACGGAAGAGCGAGCTTCTGGCGTTACAAAACCAGATCACGCCGCATTTCCTTTACAACACACTGGACTCCGTTATCTGGATGGCGGAGGCTCGTCAACACGACCACGTGGTCACGACCATCTCTGCTCTGGCACGCCTGCTTCGCCTCTCCATCAGCCACGGCGACGAACTGATCACGATCAAAAACGAGATCGAGCACATCAAGAGTTATCTCACCATTCAAAAGATCCGCTACCGCGACACGCTCGATTACGAGATCCTCGTTGACGAGGCGATTCTCGACTTCCGAATCCCCAAGATCGTCCTGCAACCGTTGGTGGAAAACGCCATCTACCACGGTATCAAGAACAAGGAAGAGAGTGGCCGCGTGGAGATCCACGGGCGACGATACGGTTCGGAGGTAGTCCTGACCGTTGTGGACGACGGCGTGGGCATTCCGGAGGAACAGATGCGTGCGCTCCTCGATCCGTTGCGACCGGACGGCGCTGTTCGGACCGACGGCCGGAACGGGACGCGTGTGGGTGTACGAAACGTACACGATCGGATCAGGCTCTATTTCGGTACCTCCTACGGCCTTGAGTTCCGTTCCAACGATTCGGGAGGAACCTCGGTACGGGTGAAACTACCGGTTGTCCCGGGAGAAGAGCACACATGATTGGGCGACGAAGCATCACCATCGTTCTTTTTGTCGCCGCGATAGTCACTGTCGTGCTGGTAGGTGTTCCGGCCGTTCTGGACCTGGGAGGATCGTCGCCAAACCAGATCGTCTATGTCGTCCTGAAAACGACACAACCCGACATGGAGTTCTGGCAGGTTGTACGGGCCGGGATACAGGCGGCGGCAACGGACTACGACCTGAGACCGATCGTCGTTGGTCCGCGCCGCGAAACGGACGTGGATGGTCAGATCGATATCCTGCGCGAGGTGATTGAGGTGGAACCGGAGGCGATCCTTCTCGTTGCCTCCGATTTCACGCGCCTCGTCCCATTGGCGAAGGAGGCCGATGAACGCGGTATCACCATGGTTACCCTGGATTCCGCGCTGGACAGCGATGTTCCCGCAAGTTTTGTCGCGACCGACAACGTTGCGGCAGGACGCAAGGCGGGGAAGGAGATCATCCGCCTGGTGGCACCGGGGCGAGACATCGCCGTCGTTTCCCACGTTCCGGGCGTTGCGACCGCAATAGACCGGGAATTGGGCGTGCTGGAGGTACTTCGCGCACATACGGGATACCCGATTCTGGATACCGTCTATTCCCAGAACGATCCGGACCGCGCCTACCAACTCGCCGTGCAGATCCTCGATTCCACTCCCAATCTCGGGGGCATAGTCGCGCTGAACGAAAACAGCACGATCGGAGTTGGTCGCGCCCTGCGCGATTTGGGCGTCTTTGAACACGTTCATCTGGTGGGTTTCGACAACTCAAAAGAGGAGATCAAGTTCCTGGAAGACGGGATCGCGGACGCGCTGGTGGTACAACGACCGTTCAACATGGGCTACGTGGGTATTCGCGCGGTTGCGCGGACCCTGCGCGGCGAAATTGTTGCGCCGGTCATCCACACGGACGCAGTACTCGTGCAGCGGGATGAAATGTTCTCCGAAGAGAACCAGCGCCTCCTGTTTCCCCTAATTACGACCCGCCCCACGTACGAAAACGACTATTCTGTGGACGATTCTCAATTGCGGCCGTAAAAAAGCCGTGCGACCATCATCTTCTATCGGGGAGGACCTATGGCCGCCGAGATCGTACTTTCAACACATCAAATCGACAAACGCTTCACCGGTGTCCACGCGCTCAAATCGGTCGATTTTGAATTAAACCGGGGTGAGATCCACGCCCTGGTCGGGGAAAACGGTGCCGGCAAGTCGACCCTCATGAAGATCATCACCGGGATACACACTCGGGACTCCGGTGAAATTCACTACCTGGGACGCCTCTTTAATCCTCGCGATCCGAAGCACGCCCTGGACATGGGAATCGGGATCATCCACCAGGAACTCAACATGATGGACGATCTCACGGTGGCGCAGAACATCTTCATCGGACGGGAATCGATGCGGAGAGGCGGTCTCTTCCTGGACAAGCGGGAACAGAATCGGAAGGCCGGCGAGCTGTTTGCAAAGCTCAACATGAATATCGACCCTGCGGAGAACCTCGGACGCCTGACGGTGGGAAGACAGCAGATGGTGGAGATAGCCAAGGCGGTCTCGCACAACCTTCGCGTCCTTATCCTGGACGAACCGACCGCGGCGCTCACCGATACGGAGATTGAAGAACTCTTTGCCATCATGGACGACCTTCGCAGTCGCGGTGTGGCCATGATCCACATATCCCACCGATTGGACGAGATCCACCGCATCACCGACCGCGTCACCGTACTCCGGGACGGCGAAATGATCGGAACCAGGAACACCGCGGAGGTCACCAAGCAGGACATCATCGGCATGATGGTGGGGCGCGTAATCTACGAAGAGCCGAAAACGCACAGCCGCGTAGAGGCCGCCGCAGAGGTGGTTCTCCGCGTCAAGAATCTGAACGCCGGAAAACTCGTCAAGAACGTGAGTTTCGAACTCCGCCGTGGCGAGATTCTCGGTTTCGCAGGACTCATCGGCGCAGGTCGGACGGAGACGGCTCGGGCAATCTTCGGCGCCGACGAAATACAGAGCGGTACCATCGAGATCGAAGGGCGGCCCGCGATGATTCGGTCTCCCATGGACGCTGTTGCCCACGGGATCGGCTATCTCTCCGAGGATCGGAAGCGGTACGGCTTGGCCTTGAACCTGTCGGTAAAGGAGAACGCGGTCCTTCCCACGTACGACGCCTTCGAACGAGGCGGTTTTGTCCTGCAGCGCAAGGTCGACAAAACGGCGGCGGAATACGTGGACAAGCTGCTCATCAAGACGCCGTCCTTGGAGCAGGTGGTGCGGAACTTGTCGGGCGGAAACCAGCAGAAGGTGGTCATTGCGAAATGGCTCATCCGCAACAGCGATATCCTCATCTTTGACGAACCCACCCGCGGTATCGACGTGGGCGCCAAGAGCGAGATCTATACGCTCATGAACGAACTCGCGTCGCAGGGCAAATCGATCATCATGATCTCCTCCGAACTCCCGGAGATCCTGCGCATGAGCGACAGGGTTATCGTTATGTGTGAAGGACGGATCACCGGCGAACTCGATATCGGATCGGCCAACCAGGAGTCGATCATGGAATACGCGACGATGCGTGAAGAACCCACACTGGTGCAGAGGTAAACGGCATGGCAGATACGTACGAAACAACAGCCTTCGAACGATTTCGCGAAAAAGGACTCAAGTGGCTCCTGGCGCCGGCGGCGCTGGTTATCCTCTACATCTTCTTCGGCATCTTCGGGCGCAACTTCTTCTCCTATCCAATGCTGGTGAACATCATCGACGCCGCCTACTACATCGGGTTTATCTCCGTGGGCGTCACCTTTGTCATCATCACCGGTGGGATAGATCTCTCCGTCGGGACGGTCATGATGGCCGGCGCGATCATCGGCGGTACCGCCTACAAGACGTGGGGGTGGTCGATCGGATTGAGCCTCGCCTTTGTGATCATCGTCTGCATCGCCTTCGGCTTCTTCAACGGCATCATGGTATCGCGGGTCAAGATGCCGCCCTTCATCGTCACCCTGGGAACGATGATGATCTCCATGGGTATCGGATCGATCATCTCGAACGTGCAGAGCGCGACTTTCCCGACGCGGGCAGTTGAAGACGGGTGGTACAAGGACTTCTTCAAGTTTATCAGCGAGGATGGGGGTACGATCCCGACCGGGGCGTTCCTCCTTATCGCCGTGGTCGTCGTCTCCCACATCATCCTCAACAACACAAAAATGGGCCGCTACATCTACGCCATCGGCAGCAACAAGGAAGCTGCTCGCCTCTCCGGTGTCAACGTGGAACGGTGGGAGATGATGGCGTACGTCGTGGCCGGCGCCTACGCGGGAATCGGCGGCATCTCCTACGCCGCCATCTACACGACCGTTCTCCCCGCCGCAGGCCAGGGGTTTGAACTCTACGCCATCGCCGGCGCCGTCATCGGGGGCACCTCTCTTGCCGGTGGCGTCGGAACGGTATTCGGCACGCTGATCGGTGTCTTCATCATGTCCGTCCTGAGCGTGGGCCTGCCGGCGATGGACCTGCAGGCGCACTACCAGACCTTCTTCACCGGTATAGTCGTCATCGGCGCGGTTCTGCTCGACATGTACCGCAACCGAAAAGCCTCCGAAGTGCGCGTCCTGACCCCGGCCGACGAGTACCGGGCGGCAACGCAGAGCAGGATCCGGGCGCTTCGGAAGGAAGCGGCGGAGAAGAACGCCGGCGGCGACAGCGCCGGAGCCCGGGAACTCGAAAAAGAGGCCAAGCAGCTCCAGGGTGAACTCAAATCGACCTACGCGCGGATGAGGGCCGAGGAGAGGGCGGAAGTCGCGCGGATCCGCGCGGAGGAGCGCGCCTCGGAACGGGAGTTCCACGAGATGCTGAAATCTCGGGACGACCACAACGAATAAGCAATGGAAACGTTGTTTCCAGGAAAAAATCGTTAAGGAGGTCCGTATGAACGGAACCAAACGACTGATGGCTGTGTGTATGGCACTGATTATTGTTGCCGTGGGCACGCCGCTCTTCGCTTCGGGTGAAACCGAAAAGGAAATGTACATCCCGGTTATCTCGAAAGGCCTACAGCACCAGTTCTGGCAGACGGTGAAGGCCGGTGCCGACGATGCCGCCGCCGAGTACGGCGTGGACATCACCTTCGAGGGTCCGCCCTCGGAAGCGGACATCCAGGACCAAGTCCAGATGCTCCAGAACGCCATGGCCAAAAGCCCCTCGGCGATCGCCCTGGCCGCGCTCGACACCAACTCCGTCATGGACCAGTTGGAAGAGGCGATCCGCCGCGAAATTCCGATTGTCGGGTTTGACTCCGGTGTTCCGAACGCGCCGGCGGGATCGATCTACGCCAACGCGTCCACCAACAACGCCGCCGCCGCAGGCCTTGCCGCCGACGAGATGTTCGCCGTTATCAAGGACGACGTCATGGCAGCCAGCGCAGCTGATCCGGTGACGATCGTCGTTCTAAGCCAGGACGCAACGAGCGAATCGGTCACGCGTCGCGGCTTTGGTTTCCGCGATCGCATGGTGGAACTCCTCCTCTCCGAGGGTGGTCTCTCCGAGAGCGACGTCCTCGTACAGGG